>NZ_JBEZDN010000026.1:0-71619 GCF_040648315.1 Pseudonocardia sp. NPDC049154 | reverse complement strand
ACCCCCGCTCCACCCCCCACGTGATTCCTTTTTGGTGTTGTGGTTTTCTGTCGTGTTCCGTTCCGATCTGGCGGGCCGCCGGCCACCCAGGCGCCCCGGTGGCCGGACGACCCGACTCCCGAGCTGGCCGTGCTGCGCGCCGCCGCCGAGGAGTTCGGCGCCGTCCCCGCGACCCCCGACCGCCACGATCCGGACGTCCTGCCGCACCAGCCGAGCATGCGGGCACTGGGCCTGCTCGCCCGCGCCCTCACCGCGGTACGGGTCGGCGACCCGGGCGTCGCGCGGCCGCTGCTGGTCGACGCGCTCGAGCTCGCCGACCGGCACGGGTTCGTGCACCTCGCGGTGCAGGCGCTGGCCCTGCGGGCTGTCGCGGCCGCGGCCGAGGGCGACGCGGACCAGGTGCGGCGGGTGGGGGAGGTCGCGCTGGCCCGGGCGGAGCGGTCCGGGCTGCGGCACTCGTCCTGGGCGGCCGCGGCCGCGGCCGTGCTCTCCCACGCGGCACTGCTGCGCGCCGAGCCCCGCGACGCGATGCGGCTGGCCGAGGCCGGGCTGGCCGGGCTCGACCACCCCGGCCGGGGGCCCGCCGAGCTGCGGTTCGGCCTGGCCGTGCTCCGCGCGGGGGCGGACGTCGACGGTGCGGGCGAGGCCCGCGGGGACCGCGCCCGCGGCCTGGACCGCCTGCAGCACGCCCGCGCGGAGTTGGGCGACGAGCCGGTCGACCCGCACGTCGTGGCCCTGGCGGCGCTGCTGGAGCACCGCGCGGCGCTGGACCTCGGGCACCCGACGGCGGCCCGCAGCGTGCACGGCTGGCTGGTCCAGCGCGTCGGGGAGACCGCCGAGAGCGCCCTGCTCCGCGCCTGGACCGATCTCGCCGCCGGCCGCGAGGACCGGGCCCGGGCCGCCGCGCACCGCGCGCTCGTGGAGTGCGGGGCGCCCCTGCTCGACGTGACCGAGGTGGAGGCGTGGCTGGTCGAGGCGACGCTCGCGGCCGAGGCCGGGGAACGTGCGGCGGCGCGCGAGGCGCTCGAGCGCGCCCTGGGGCTGGCCGAGCCGCTGCGGGCGTTGCGCCCGTTCGCGGGGGCAGGGCCGGAGGTCCGGCGGCTGCTCGTGCAGCTGCACGGCGGCCCCGGTGCGGCCGGCTCCTTCGCGGGTGCCGCGCTCGCGGTCTCGGCGACCACCGGGTCCCCCGCGGCGGCGTTGAGCGAGCGCGAGCGGGCGGTCCTCGCCCTGCTGCCCTCCCTGCTGTCGCTGGAGGAGATCGGGGCCGACCTGTCGGTCTCGGTGAACACCGTGAAGACCCACGTCCGCTCGATCTACGGGAAGCTCGGCGTGAGCAGCCGCCGGACCGCCGTGCTCGCCGGGTACGAGCGCGGCCTGATCTCCTCGGGGCCCGCGCTCACCCTCCGCGGGTGAGGTCGTGCTCCCCGGCGACGCCCCTCGTCCGTGATCTGCGTGCGGTGCCCCGCGCGGGACCACGAAGTCACACGGAGCGGGCGAGGTGCACCGTGCCCGCGACGCCGACCGTGGACACAGCGCTCGAGGGAGGAGCACACCATGAGCGACACGACCCATTCGCCCACGGCGGGCACGAGGGGGAGCACGGCAGCCGCATGGTCGACCGGATTCGCGATGTTCGCGGGTGCGGTGCTGATCGTGACGGGCATCTGCCAGGCGCTGGCCGGTATCGCCGCGCTGTTCCGCGACCAGATCTACGTGGCCACCCCGAACTACATCTACTCGTTCGACGTCACGGCCTGGGGCTGGGTCCACATCATCCTCGGCGCGGCGCTCGCGCTCACCGGTCTCGGGGTGATCCAGGGCCAGACCTGGGCCCGGGTCGTCGGCATCCTGCTCGCCTCGCTGAGCATCATCGCCAACTTCCTGTTCATCCCGCACTACCCGGTCTGGTCTATCGTGATCATCGCCCTCGACGTCGCCGTGATCTGGGCCCTGGTCCGCGAGACTCGCGAGCTCGCCTGACGCGGAGCACGCCGGACGCGGAGCACGATATGACGACGCAGCGGCCCACCGGCCGCGGTCGCCGCCGGATCACCGCCCGGTGGGTCGTCGCTCTGGTGGTGGCGGTCCTCACCGTGGTGTTCGTGCTGCAGAACCGCGACCCGGTGAACGTGTACCTGTTCACGCTGACCCTCAGCGCGCCGTTGTGGCTGCTGCAGGTCGTCATGATCGCGGTCGGGCTGCTCCTCGGCCTGGTCGTGACCCGCCGGAGGTGACCCGATGACCCGGACCGCCGCTCCACCCACACCAGCGGGACGGCACCCGGCCGCGGTCGGTCCGGCCGAGCGCATCGAGCTCGGCCGGGCAGCCCGGTCCGTGACGCCCCGGTCGAGCCACGCCGAGCTGCCGGCCCGGCGCGGCAAGGGGGCGCTGAAGATCCTGGCCGCGCAGGACGCAGGCCGGGTGCAGGACCTGCTGCCCATCCGGTACGCCCGGATGTCCATCTCGCCCTTCACCTTCCTGCGCGGCTCGGCGGCCGTCATGACCGCCGACCTCGCCGGCACCCCGGTCAGCGGCATCGACGTGCAGCTCTGCGGCGACGCCCACCTGGCCAACTTCGGCTTCTTCGCCTCGCCGGAGCGCCGGCTGATCTTCGACGTCAACGACTTCGACGAGACGCTGCGGGGCCCGTGGGAGTGGGACGTCAAACGGCTGGCGGCCAGCGTCGAGGTCGCCGGGCGGGACCGGGGCTTCCGGACCCGGGACCGGGTCGCGGCGGTGGAGGGGGCCGTGCGCGCCTACCGCCGGGCGATGCGCGCGTTCGCGGCCATGACCAACCTCGACGTCTGGTACGCGCTCGTCGAGACCGACGAGCTGTGGGCGCGCTACCGGCGCCGCGTCGCCGCGTCGCGGCGTACCCGGATGGAGCGGGACCTCGCCAAGGCCCGCTCGCGCGACAACCTGGGTGCGCTGAACCGCTTCACGGCGGTCGTCGACGGCGCCCCGCGCATCGTCGCCGCGCCGCCGATCGTGGTGCCGGTCCGCGACCTCTACCCGGAGGAGGTGGAGCGGCGGGGCATCGAGAACGGCATCCACGAGCTGCTCGCCGGCTACCGGGAGAGCCTGCCCCCCGACCGTCGTGCGCTCTACGACCAGTACCGGCCGGTCGACATCGCGCACAAGGTGGTGGGCGTCGGCAGCGTCGGCACCCGCTGCTGGATGCTGCTCTTCCTCGGCCGCGACGACCGGGATCCGCTGTTCCTGCAGGCCAAGGAGGCGGGCCCGTCCGCGCTGGAATCCGTGCTGGGCCCGGCCCCACAGGCCACGGCGGGGCAGCGGGTCGTCGAGGGGCAGCGGCTGATGCAGACCGTGGGCGACATCTTCCTCGGCTGGCAGCGGGCACCCGGGGTCGACGGCGAGGTGCGGGACTTCTACCTGCGCCAGCTGCGGGACTGGAAGGGCTCGATCGAGGTCGAGAGCCTGCGCCCGCGAGGGCTGGGGATCTACGCGGAGATCTGCGGGCAGACCCTCGCCCGCGCCCACGCACGCACCGGCGACCGGATCGCGATCGCGGCGTACCTCGGCTCGTCGTCCTCCTTCGACCGCGCGGTCGCGGACTTCGCCCGCGCCTACGCCGACCGCACCGAGTCCGACCACGCGGCGCTGCGGCGGGCGATCGACACGGGGCGGGTGACCGCGGCCGACCCGAGCGCGGACGGCCAGGTGTGAGCCGCTGGAAACCGCTCGTCGCCCTCGGCGCCGCGCAGTTCCTGGTCGTGCTCGACACGGCCGTCATGAACGTCTCGATCAGTGCGCTGGTCGCGGACTTCGACACGACGGTCGCGGCCATCCAGGGCGCCATCACCCTCTACACGCTGGTCATGGCCGCCTTCCTGATCACCGGTGGCCAGGTCGGCGACATCCTCGGTCGGCGCCGCGCCTTCGCCGTCGGGCTCGTGATCTACGGCGTCGGCTCGGGGCTCACCGCGATCGCGCCGACGCTGTGGGTGCTCCTGCTCGGCTGGTCGGTGATCGAGGGGCTCGGCGGCGCGCTGGTGCTGCCGGCGCTCGCCGCCCTGGTGGGCGGCAACTACCACGGCCGCGACCGGGCCGTCGCCTACGGCGTCATCGGCGGGCTCGCGGGGGCGGGGATCGCCGTCGGCCCGATCCTCGGCGGGTGGGCCACGACCTACCTGAGCTGGCGGGTCGTGTTCGCCGGCGAGGTCGTCGTCGTGGTGGCGATCCTGCTGATGCTGCGCTGGATCACCGACGCCCCGCCCACCGGGCCACGCCGACGGCTGGACCTCGTGGGGGCGGCGCTGTCAGTGGCCGGACTCGCCTTCGTGGTGCTGGGCGCCCTGCAGAGCAGCGCCTGGGGCTGGCTCGAGCCGCGGAACCCGCCGTTCACCGTGTTCGGCTTCGCGCCGACCCTGTTCGTGATCGCGGCCGGGCTCGTCCTCCTCGGGCTGCTGCGCAGCTGGGTGCGCCACCGCGAGGAGCGGGGCCGCGATCCGCTGGTGCGCTGGGCGCTCTTCGCGATCCGGCCGCTGCGCAGCGCGCTCTCCAGCCTGCTGGGACAGAACCTGATCCTGCTCGGCGTCTTCTTCACCGTCCCGCTGTACCTGCAGGTGGTGCAGGGGCTCGACGCCTTCTCCACCGGCCTGCGGCTGCTGCCGGTCTCGCTCACGATGCTGGTGACCTCGATGGCGGCGCCGCTCGTGAACCGGGTCGCGGCGCCACGGGCCGTGGTGCGGACGGGGTTCCTCGTGCTGTGCGTGGCCGCGCTGTGGCTGGTCGCGACCGTCCGCCCGGAGCTCGACGACCTCTCGTTCGCCCTGGCCACCGGCCTGCTCGGGATCGGGATGGGGCTGCTCGCCGGGCAGCTCGGCAACGTCGCGCAGTCCAGCGTCGGCGAGGCCGAGCGCAGCGAGGTCGGCGGGCTGCAGTACACCGCGCAGAACCTCGGCTCCTCGCTCGGCACCGCGCTGATCGGGTCGTTCCTGCTCGGCGCGCTGACCCGCGCGACCCTGACCGGGGTGTCCGGGGCGCCGGTGTCCGAGGCGACCCGCCAGCAGGTCGGCACCGCTCTGGAACAGGGCATCTCGTTCCTCTCGCTCGACCAGGCCCGCGCCGCGCTGACCGCGGCCGGCGTCCCGGGCCCGGAGGTGGAGGTGCTGCTCGGGGAGTACGCGCGCGCCCAGCTCGTCGGGCTGAAGGTCGCGTTGCTCGCGGCGGCCGGGATCGCGCTGCTCAGCCTGTTCCTCACCCGCGAGCTGCCACGTCGCCGGGAACCGGAGCAGGTCCCGCCGCCGGCACCGGTGGTGGAGCCGCCGGTCGGCGCCCCCGGCTGACCGGTCGTCGGGCAGGAGTCGGGCAGGAGCCGTCAGGGCAGGAGCAGGCAGGAGTCGCCGAACTCGTGCCAGCGGTACCCCTCGTCGAGGGCGGCCGCGTAGGCCCGCTCGACCAGCCGCCGTCCGGCCACCGCGCGGAGCAGGAGCAGGTGCGAGGCCTCGGGCTCGTGCCAGCCCGTCACCAGCCCGTCGACGACGCGGGCCGGCCGGTCGGGGCCCAGGACCAGTTCCGTCGTGCCCTCGCCCGCCCGGACGGTGCCGTCGCGCTCGGCCACGGTCTCCAGCGCCCGGGTCACCGTGGTCCCCACCGCGACGACCCGGCGCCCGGCCGCGCGGGTCGCGGTGACGGCCTCCGCGGTCGCGAGCGGCACCCGGTAGCGCTCGGGCAGCGGGGTCTCGCCCGCCTCGAGCGACGACACCCCGGTGTGCAGCACCAGCTCGGCGACGCCGATCCCACGTGCCCGCAGCCCGTCGAGCACCGCGGGGGTGAACGGCCGGCCCGCGCTCGGCATCTCGGCGCTGCCGAAGCGGCCGTCCGGGTGCGCGAAGACGGTGCGGTACTCGGCGAGCGAAGGACGCCCCCGCAGGTAGGAGTAGGTGATCGGGCGCCCCGCCGCGGCCAGGTACCGGCGCAGCCCGCCCTCCACCGGGATCCGCGCCCGCCAGATCCGGGGTCCGCCGGAGAGCAGGGTCGCGGTCACCCCGCACGGCAGCCGGACGGTCTCGCCGGCCCGGCCGTCCGTGATCCGGTGCCCGTCCGGCGTCCGCAGCTCCACCGACCACGTCCCGCCCGGGCCCGGCCCGGACACGTGCAGGACGACGGGCCGGCCGGTCCGGGTGCCGTCGAGGGCCGCCGGTTCGGTGTCGGAGGTGTTCACCACGACCAGGTCCCCGGGTTCCAGCGCCCCCGGCAGGTCGGTGAACCGGCGGTGCCGCACCGGTCGCCGTGCCTGCGCGACCATGAGGCGCACGCCGTCGCGGACCGGCGGTGGTGCGGTGGCGATCAGGTCGGGCGGGACCGGCCTCACGGCGCGACCGCCAGGTCGGCCGCGGTGTACCGGCCCGAGGGCGGCCGGTCCGCGAGCAGCCGCAGCAGCGCCGGCACGACGGACTCCGGCTCGGGCCGGTCCGAGATGTCCTCGCCCGGGAAGGCCCGCTGGTGCATCGCGGTGCGCATGTCCCCGGGATCGAAGGCGTACACGCGCAGGTCCGGCTCCTCCACGCCGAGCACCGCGGCGAGATGGTCGAGCGCGGCTTTCGCCGCGCCGTAGCCGCCCCAGCCCTCGTAGGCCTCGACGGCGGCGTCGGAGCTGAGCGTGACGACCGTGCCGCCCGCGGCGCGCAGGGCCGGCAGCGTCTCCCGGGTGAGGCCGAGCGGGGCCAGGACGGTGGTCTCGAGGACGACGCGCAGGGCGTCGAGCGGGTAGTCGGCCAGCCGCGGCAGGGGCGAGGGGCCGAGCTCGCCGGCGTTGTGCACCAGCAGGTCCAGCCGGGCGCCGGCCGCCGCGGCCAGCTCGGTGCGGAAGCCCGGATCGGTGACGTCGCCGGGCAGGGCGACGACGCCGGGCACCCCGTCGAGGGCGCCCCGCAGGCGCCGGGCGTCCCGGCCGCAGGCCACCACGGTGGTCCCGCGCCGGGCGAGGGCGACGGTGAGGGCGAGCCCGAAGCCCTGCCCCGCACCGGTGACGATCGCAGTCGGTGTCATGCGGACCACACTGCGACCTGAAGCTCGGTTCAGGTCAAGACGTCGTCGTCCCAGGCCCGGTACGTGTCGCGCGCCTCGGTGATGGCCGCCCGGCGGCCGCCGACGAGATAGTCCGGGGACCCCAGGGCCGTGCCCGGCCAGGGCGGGATCCCGAGCGCGTCGAGGTAGACCCGGCCGCGCTGGGAGAACGCGCCGCTGGTCGTCCCGAAGTGGGCGGCAAGGTCCTTGACCGGCAGCGCCCCGGGCCCGACGAGGTCGTTGGCGCGCCCGACGAGCCAGATGACCGTCGCGGCGGAGATGTCGGCCCGGGCTCTCCGGCGGAAGACCGCCGGATCGGCGGCCGCGACCCCGCCGAGCAGGCGGCGGCAGGCCGTCCGCAGCTCGACGGCGGTGTCCCCGTCGAACAACGCCTCGCAGCCGGCGTCGATCAGTGCCCCGATCTCGCCGACCCGGGGGTGGACGTCCTCCGGCACCGCGTCGAGGGCGAGGGGCTCGTCGGGCAGGGGTGCCGTCGAGAGGTCGTCCAGGGCCCTGGGTCCGCCGACGAGCTCGGCGAGCCTGCGCAGCCCCCATTCCCGGGCCGACGCGTCCAGGTCGAGATCGTCGGTGCCGTCGCCGAGAACCCCGACCGCCTCGAGCAGCGCTTCCGGCCCCTGCCTGCGTTCGGTCCGGATCAGCTGCCGGTACTCGGGCTCGAAGGCGTCGACCGCCTCCACGGTGTCCTGCGTGTGCACGGACCTGATCCCGCGGTCGGCGTGGCAGAACCGGATGTAGGCGCGGAGCAGGTCGGGGAGCAGGTCGAGGAACGGCACGTCCGCGACGATCTTCCGCGGCACCCAGTCCAGCAGCAGGATCTCGACGTTCACCGGGCTCCAGCGCAGCGGGTCGCCGGTGCCGTAGCCGCTGCCGAACCACAGCAGCGACTCCAGCAGCTCCCGGTGATCGGCATCGTCGAAGCCCCTGCCCTGCGGCGAGCGGAGGAAACGCTCGGTCAGGTCGGCCAGCTCGGCGTCGGACCACTCGGGGAACTCGTAGCCCCGCCCGCCCGTCGGCAGCATTCCCGTGACCCACCGGACCAGGGCGCGGCAGGCGGGCCAGGTCTCCGTCTCGAAGGGCGGATAGGTGATCGCGGCGTGCTGGACCGCCTCGACGATCCGGGCGCGGGCGTCGGCGGGGTCGAGGTCGCGCACCACCGAGTCGGGGTCGTCCGCGATCTCCTCCAGCTGCGCGACGACCGCGGCGGCCGGCGCGGGCAGCACGAAGGCGTCCTTGACGAGGGTGCCGACGTTGTGGTCGACGTAGACCACCGTGGTGAACTCGGTGCCGTCGGGAAGGAGCACGCCGAGGACGTGGTTCTCGCCGTCGCCGAGCACGTGGGCGACCTCGCGGACCGATGTCACGCGGGTCCGGCCGAGGTCGGCCAGCCAGTCCGGCAGCGCGTCGGCGCGGCCCGTGATCTCCCGGACCGCCCGTCGCCGGAACAACTCGTCGTCGGAGAAGGCGGCGAGCACCGCGAGCAGGGCCGACGTCTCGGGCAGGTCCGTGCCGAGGAAGCTCTCGACGAGGTCGTCGAGCGCCGGGACCTCGGCCGACGGCTCGGGCCCGAAGGGGTGGCGAGGCGGGTCGAGAACCGCCAGGATGCCGCTGACCAGCTCGAGCAGGGACAACGGGTGCTCGTCGAGCGCCAGGGAGACCCGCTCGACGAGGTCGGGTTCCCGGTCCCGGCGCAGCCGCTGCTGCCGTCGCTGCGTCCGGGCCCGGCCAGCCTTCTTCCGAGGTCCGCGTCCACGGGGGCGCTTCGACATGCCCGCAGCGTAGAGGTCAGTCCACGCGGCGCAGGCCCGCGGCGCGCAGCCGCGCGAGGTCCGGGAAGCCGTCGACCGCCATGAGCAGGTCCGCCTCGGCGAGGAACGAGCGCAGGTGGTGCACCACGCCGTCCTCGCCGCCGACCGCCAGCGCGTAGACGTGCGGGCGCCCGGAGCCGACCGCGGTGGCGCCCATCGCGAGCGCCTTGACGACGTCCGAGCCGCTGCGGACGCCGGAGTCGAAGAGGACCGGGGTGTCCCCGGCCGCCTCGACGACCTCCGGCAATGTCTGCAGCGCCGGCAGCCCGCCGTTGGCCTGCCGGCCGCCGTGGTTCGAGCAGTAGATGCCGTCGACACCGTGGTCCTTGGCCTTGCGCACGTCCTCGGGGTGGCTGATGCCCTTGAGCACGATCGGCAGCGAGGTCGCCT
The DNA here is from genome assembly GCF_040648315.1 of Pseudonocardia sp. NPDC049154. Classification (NCBI taxonomy): domain Bacteria; kingdom Bacillati; phylum Actinomycetota; class Actinomycetes; order Pseudonocardiales; family Pseudonocardiaceae; genus Pseudonocardia; species Pseudonocardia sp. NPDC049154. The sequence goes on along the minus strand of NZ_JBEZDN010000026.1, from coordinate 62,371 downwards.
CGCGCATCCACGCCAGGTCCTCCCAGCGCATCGAGAAGCCGAAGGTCCGGGCGAACAGCCCGACGACCTCTGCCGGGTCGGAGCTCGTCAGGTGCTTCCGGAAGTGCTCGTCGGAGGTGTAGTTGGCCAGGCAGTAGCCGCGCAGCTGCGGGAAGTTGGCGGTGTTGAGGTCGCGCGGGCGCCAGCCCGTGACCCACGTGTCCAGGGTGACGACGAGCGCCTTGAAGCCCGCCCGCTCGGCCCGTTGGATGAAGCTGACCGCCAGGTCCCGGTCGTTGGGCGGGTAGAGCTGGAAGAAGCCCGGGGTGTCGCCGAGCGCCGTCGCGACCTCCTCCATCGGGTCCTGGGAGAGCGTCGACGCGATCATCGGGACGCCGGTGCGCGCGGCGGCGCGGGCCGTCGCCAGGTCGCCGTGCAGGTCCTGCGCGCAGATGCCGAGCACGCCGATCGGGCAGAGGAAGAGCGGGTGCGGCAGCTCGATGCCGAAGAGCGTGGTGGAGAGGTCGCGGTCGTACGCACCCTCCATCATCCGCGGCACGAGGCCCCACTTCTCGAAGGCCTCGACGTTCGCCCGCTGCGTGCGCTCGTCGCCCGCCCCGCCCGCGACGTAGGAGAGCACCCACGGCGGCAGGGCCTCGGCGGCCCGGCGCTCCATCCCCGCGAAGTCGACCGGGAAGCGGGGCAGCAGGCCCTGGGTGCCGGCCAGGTAGATCTCCAGCTGGTAGTCGCCGTAGCGCGGTGACATCCGTGTCCCTCCTGATCGCGCGGGTCCCGCCGGGACACTAGCGCCGGAGCTGCCCAAACGATCGGTCGACAATGCCCGACCGAACGGTTGACCAGTGGAGGATCCGCAGCTAGCGTCGATGTCGGTCGGACCGCCGAGTCGCAGGAGACGCTGGTGCCGGAGAGTGGGATCGAGCGGTCCGTGCCGCCGCACCGCCGCGCGGTGGCGCCCAAGGCGCGCGGCCGCGACCTCGGCCCGTCGCGCTACGAGCAGATCGTCGACGCCGCGGCGGAGCTGTTCCGGCGCAAGGGGTACGCGGGCACGAGCATCAGCGAGATCGCCGAGGCCGCCGGCATGCTCAAGGGCAGCCTCTACCACTACATCCACACCAAGGAGGACCTCCTCCACGCGATCGTCGAGGAGGCGCACCTCAACACCGCCGCGCTCGGCGAGGAGCTGCTCGCCTCCGGCGCCCCGGCCGTCGACAAGCTGCGGCTGGCGATCGAGCGGCACCTACGCGGCACCGAGAAGAACCTGATCAAGATCAGGGTGTTCAACGCCGAGTTCTCCGGGCTGCCCGCCGAGCGGTTCGCCGAGATCATCGCGCGCCGGGACACCTACGAGCGCTCGATCCGCGAGATCGTGCGGCAGGGGCAGCGGGAGGGCGCCTTCGCCGCGCACCTCGACCCGCGGCTCACCGCCGCGTCGATCCTCGCGACCCTCAACTCCGTCCAGGCGTGGTTCCGCCCCGACGGCGACCTGTCCATGACCGAGATCATCGACGGCTTCACCGACCTCCTGCTGCGCAGCGTCGGCGTGGAGACCCACCCGGAAAGGACCCTGCATGAAGACCGGTGAGCAGTACCTGGCCTCCCTCGACGACGGCCGGAAGGTCTGGTTCGAGGGCGAGCTGGTCGAGCGCATCGCCGACCACCCGATCCTCGGGCAGAGCGTGAAGCTCATCGCCGAGGGCTACGACAAGGTCTACGACCCGACCGGCGACCACAGCCCGTTCTCGGACGTCCCGACGGACGCCCAGGGCCTGCGCGAGCACATCGACTTCGTGCACGACATGGGCATGCTCGCGCACGTCACCTACACCTCGATCATGACGCTGCTGACCGCCGCGGGCCGGATCATGGACTCCTGCCCGGAGGAGGTCGAGCGGATCAACGCCTTCGTCGCGCGCGCCCGTGCCGAGGACATCCGGATCACGCAGTGCATCACCGACGCGAAGGGGCACCGCAAGGTCCGCCCGGGTCAGCAGGAGGACCCCGACGCGTACGTGCACGTGGTCGAGCGCCGGGACGACGGCGTGGTCGTCCGCGGGGCCAAGCTGCACATCACCGCGGCCTCCCTCGGTCACGAGCTCATGGTCATCCCGACCAAGGGCATGAAGCCGGGGGAGGAGGACTACGCGATCGCCTGCATGATCCCGGTCAACGCGCCGGGCGTGAAGATCGTCGACGTCAGCTACGCCCCGCGCAACGCCGGTTCCGGCACCTTCCCGGTCTCGGGCCCGGTGTCCTACCCCGAGTCGTTCGTGATCCTCGACGACGTGTTCGTCCCCACCGAGCGCATCTTCCTCGACGGGCAGACTAAGTACGCCACCGTGTTCGCGCACTCGCTCGGCCTGTGGGAGCGGCTCGGCGGGCTGTCGTCGATGGCCGACGGCGCGGACCTGCTGGTCGGGCTCGCCCAGCTGATCGCGCAGGCGAACGGCACCGAGTCGGTGGCGCACGTCCGGGACAAGATCGACGACATGATCATCCAGGCCACGCTGATCCGTGCCTCGCTCGAGGCGGCGATCACCCACTGCCACGTGGGCGACAACGGCGCGGCGTTCCCGGACGAGCTGTACACCAACGCGGGCAAGTACTACGCGGCGTCGCACTACGACCGGCTCGTGCAGAGCCTGCACGACATCGCCGGCGGCTCGATCGTCACCGCGCCCTCGCTCGCGGACCTGCAGAACCCCGAGATCGGGCCCGCGGTGCGCAAGTACATGCAGGGCAACCCGGAGTTCGACGGCGAGACCCGGCTGCGGCTGTTCCACGTGATCCGCGACCTCACCGCGGACACCTACGGCGGCTGGCGGCTCGTCACCAACATCCAGGCCGGCGGCGGGCTGTACGCGCAGAAGATCGTGACGCGGAAGTGGTACCCGATGGAGGCCGCCGTCGCGAAGGCGAAGGAGCTGGTCGGGGTGCCGTTCGCACCCTGAGATCCCATCGGCCCTACCGCGGCGACGTGGAGGCGCCCTAACCTGCGCGGATGCTGCTGGACGGGCTCAACCACGTCGCCGTGATCACCGCCGACACGGACCGCCTCCACGCCTTCTACGGCGAGGTGTTCGGGGCGACCGTCGCGCACGAGACACGGCAGGACGGCTTCCGGTTCTCGATCGTCGACATCGGCCCGCACACCGAGCTCAACGTGTTCGAGGTGGCCGGCAACACCGAGGCCGAGCGGCAGACGCCGATGCTCGGCCGCGGCCGGCTCGACCACCTCGGGCTGCAGGCCGCGTCGATCGAGGCGTTCGAGGAGATCCGGCGCCGCCTGCTCGCCCGCGGGGCGTGCGACGAGTTCGTGACCGACTTCGGCCCCGTGCTCAGCCTGTTCTTCCGGGACCCGGACGGGCTGGAGGCCGAGGTCTGCGTCCCCAACCCGGACGCGGAGCCGGGCCGGCACAACCCGCCCGGCACCCCGGCCGCCCGCTACCTGCGCTGACGCGCCTGTGCGCGGTAAGTGGTGCTCCAGCACCACTTACCGCGCACGGGCGGCGCAGCCGCAGGTCAGAGCTGGTAGGTGGAGTTGATGATCGCGCCCTTGCGGGCGTAGTGGATCAGCGCGTCCTGGACGTCGAGCGGGTGCGTCGGGATCACGCCCTCGATCAGGTCCTCCTCGCGGGCACCGTGCAGCGACAGCCCGAACCGGCAGCAGTACGCCTTGCCGCCCTCCTGGATGAAGGTCTGGAGCGAGTTGTTGATGTTGTGCTCGCCCGGGAACGCGGAGTTGCCGGTGGTCGGGAACCCGCGGGTGGCCAGGCAGTTCAGCGAGCCCGGGCCGTAGAAGTAGATCGCGGACTCGAAGCCCTTCCGCAGCGCCCGGGTGGCCTGCAGGATCGCCACGAAGCTCACCGAGGACTCGTGGGCGATGCCGTGGACCAGCGTGAAGTAGCTCTCGCCGTTCTCGGCCTGGTAGTCGGGGAAGACCTTGGTGCCGCCGTAGATCGACGACCCCTCCGGCATCGACGGGTGCGGGATCTCCTCGAGGCTCTGCTTCTCGAGATCGGTCAGGTCGGCCATGTTTTTCCTCCGGTGTGGACAGGTCCTGTGGACGGGTGGACGGTCGGGGAGTGGTGCTCAGACCGGCTGGAGCGCCGGCCGGGTCAGGGCCCCGTAGACGTCGGGGCGGCGGTCGCGCAGGTTGTTCATGCCGGCGCGGTGGGCGTCGAGGTCGGCCTCGAGGTCGAAGTCCGCGACCACCATCGACTCGGTCTGCCCGGTCGCGGCCACGATCTCCCCGCCGGGGTCGACGATCTTGGCGTTGGCGGCGAAGCGCAGCGAGCCGAACGTGCCGAACTGGTTCGACGCCACCCACACGACCTGGTTCTCCAGCGCGCGGGCGCGGTCGAACAGGTCGAAGCGCCGGGTCCAGCGGTCCTGGGCGGGGTCGGGGTGCGGGTTCGTCGCGCTGACCGGCCAGGCCGACATCGAGACGATCACCCGGGCGCCGTCGATCGCCAGGGCCCGGGCCGCCTCGGGGAAGCCCTTGTCCCAGCAGATCTGCATGCCGATCCGGCCGATCGGGGTGTCGAAGGCCTCGAAGGCGTCGCCGGCGGTGTACGTGGCGTCCTCGCGCAGTGGCTGGTGGACCTTGCGGTAGGTGCCGAGCACACCGTCGCCGGTCACGCAGACCGCCGCGTTGTACCGGTGGCCGTCCGCCGCCTCGCAGTAGCCGGCGGTGACCACGAGGTCCCCGGCCAGCGCGGCGAGACGGGCGATCTCCGGTCCGTCGACCGCGAAGGCCGGCGGCGGGGACGCGGACCCGCCCAGGTCGGAGACGTAGCCGCCGAGCGCGGCCTCGGGCAGCGCGAGCAGTTGCCCACCCTGCTGCTTCGCCTCGTCGATCAGGCGGGCGATGCGGGCGAGGTCGGCCTCGAGGTCCCGGTCGAAGGGGGCCGCGACGGTCGCGACACGGGTCGTGGGCATGGCGGGGCTCCTCAGCTGGCCGACCGGGGGGCGACCCAGTCGGGATCATCGGTGGGGACGGACGGGAAGGTGCTGGTGGGGGTGCCGGCCAGCCAGTGCAGGCCGTCGGCGACGCGGCCGGCGCGGCGGGTCTCGAGGATCCGGCCGACGACGTGCGCGGCGTCCTCGGCGACGCCCGAGAAGCGGCCCGAGCCCCAGGTGTACTGCCAGGGCAGGCCGATGAAGTAGAGGCCCGGCTGACTGGTGACGCCGCGCTCGTGGGTGGGGTAGCCGCGGCCGTCGAAGATCGGCAGCTCGATCCAGCGGTCGTCGCGGCCGTAGCCGGTGGACCAGATGACGGTCGTGATGCCGGCGGCGCCGAGGTCGATCTCCTCCGGCTCGTCGGACCCCGGCACCCACACCGGGGCGCTGCGCTCCTCGGCCGGCGCGTCGATGCCGTTCGCGGCGATGTACGCGTCGATCGAGTCCTTGATGCCCTCGGCGACGGCGTCGGCACCGTCGAGGTTGGACCGCAGGTCGCCGCCGAAGCGGAGCCGCCCGTCGGTGACGCCGACCAGCCGGCCGTGCAGGTTCATGCCCTCCAGGGCGAACTTCCGCAGATCGATGTCGCGCCCGCCGTCGCGGCCGGTGACGTAGTGGTTCGTCTTGTGCCGCACCGCTTCCGCGTCGGGGAACTGGTCGATGCCCTTGGTGTAGGTGCCCATCTCGGACAGCCAGGCGACGCAGTCGCGGCCGCGGTAGAACCGGGCGACCCGCGGGGCGGTGCCGGTCGCGAGGTGGACGGTGCGGCCGGCGAGGTGCAGGTCCTCGGCGATCTGGCAGCCGGACTGGCCGGTGCCGACCACCAGGACCGCGCCCTCGGGCAGCTGCTCGGGGTTGCGGTACTGCGAGGAGTGCAGCTGGGTCACCGCGTCCGGGAGGCGCTCGGCCATACGCGGGGTGCGCGCGACCTGGTACGGCCCGGTGGCGACCACGACCTGGTCCGCCGTCACGGTGCCCTTGTCGGTGCCGATCCGGAAGCGGGCCGGGTCGCCGGCCCGCAGGGAGGTGGCGCGGACACCCTCCACCAGCGGCGGGTCGAACGAGGCGACGAACTTCTCCAGGTAGCGGGTGATCTCGTCACGGACCATGAAGCCGTCGGGGTCCGGGCCGTCGTACGGGAACTCGGGGAGCCGGCACTGCCAGTTCGGCGTCACCAGGCAGAACGAGTCCCAGCGCCGGTCCTGCCACTCGTGCCCGGCGGTCTCCGCCTCGAGCACGAGATGATCGACGTCGTGGTGGGCGAGCCACCGGCTCACCGACAGGCCGGCCTGCCCGCCGCCGACGACCACGACGGAACGGTGCGCGCCGTCGAGGTCGGACGTGGCGGGGGTGGGATCGGGGACGGCGCGCAGGTGGGTGGCCGGCTGCGACGGGGACATGAAGGATCAGCTCCTGAGGGGCTCCGACAGCGGTGGGGTCTGAGCCGGACCGTGACTGGCTCGGGGACCAGTTCACGGCGGAGCCGTTGCCGGGATGTGTCATCCGGAACGCATCTGTGTTTCCGGATCATGCTCATGTTGCGGCGAGGTGAGATCGGAGCAGCGCTCTCGCTCGGACGGGCCGGTGCACGGCCCGCTCCGAGGCCACGGCGAGAGCGCTTCGCGGGATCGCGGTGTTCGCGTTTCCGGGAACTCTCGCCGACCCTGTGCGGCCCCGCGACGAAATAGGCCGTGGAGTGAGCGAGCCGGGCCTGTCCGGACGCGGTGGAGTGCCGTAGGTCTCACTGCGACGTGCGCGATGTCCGAATCGTGGAGCTCGCAGCCACGACGCCGCCGGAGAATGCGCCACCGGGCCGAGGAAAGAGGTGTTGGGCCGAACAGCGCAACGGCGGCGGGAAGCGAAAGTCGCACGCTGCGGAAACCGGCCTCCTGCGGTCGCGTGAAGATCCGCTCGAGGGGTCGGTGCGCGTCGGACATCCCATCGTCTCCGGCCCTGGACCGCCGCGGCCCGCGGGCCGCGGTGCCGCCCTTCGCGCGCTCCGGCGGCCCGTGCCGCTTCGGCCCCCCGTCGAGCGTCCCGGTGGGGCCGGAGGTGATCCGCTTCGCGCCCTCCCCGGCCCCGGCGGCGGTCCGACCGGTCGGACCGGCTACCGGCGGCTCGCCTCGCCCCGCGGCCCGACTCCCCCTATGGTGCGGAACGGACGGGAGCGTGGCGAGGGTCATGCTCCGTGACGGGCCGTGGCAGAGCGCGACGCCCAGTAGGGCTCCCGGCGCCGAGGCGTCCGTGGGGTCCGACCGGGAAATCGGCGATGCACCTGCGGAAACCGCGGTGACCATTCGGCGCCCCGGGCGGTGCCCACAATTCGCCGGCATTAAACGATGTTGTGATGACGATCACGGAACCTCGCGATCGAATGTTGTCGACAACCGCCGACAGGTGCAGGTTCGCAATACCCCTGTTACGTTCGTTGGCCATGACCGCAGCCACCACCGACACCTCGGAACCGTCCGGCGACGAACCGGAACTGACGGTGGGGCCCCCGACGGTCGACGACGGCGTCGACCTGTGGCGGATGGCGGCGGAGTCCGGCGTCCTCGACGTGAACTCCCGGTACGCGTACCTCCTCTGGTGCCGCGACTTCGCCGCGACCTCGGTGATCGCGAAGCTCGACGGCCTGCCGGTCGGCTTCGTCACGGGGTACCGCCGCCCGGACGCCCCCGAAACATTGCTCGTCTGGCAGGTCGCCGTCGGCGCCGCCGCCCGCGGTCGCGGAGTGGCGGGCCGAATGCTGGACACGCTTTTCGCGCAGGTTCCCGGCGTCCGCTTCATGGAGACGACGGTGACGCCCGACAACGACGCGTCGAACGCCATGTTCGCCGCATTCGCGCGCCGCAACGACGCGGAGGTGTCGAGAACGGAATTGTTCCCCGGATCCCTTCTCGGCGACGGACACGAATCAGAGATCCTCTATCGAATCGGCCCGATCCCGACCGAAGGATGATGAGAAGAGAATGACCATCTTCGAGGACGTCGAGTCCGAGGTCCGCTCGTACTGCCGCAACTGGCCCGTCGTGTTCGACACGGCGAAGGGCGCTCGCCTGTGGGACGTCGACGGCAACTCGTACCTCGACTTCTTCGCGGGTGCGGGCGCGCTGAACTACGGCCACAACCCCGAGCCCCTGAAGAAGAAGCTGCTGGAGTACCTGTCCCGGGACGGGATCACCCACGGCCTGGACATGTACACCACGGCCAAGGGCGAGTTCCTGAAGACCTTCCGGGAGAAGATCCTCGCCCCGCGCAACCTGGACTACAAGGTCCAGTTCCCCGGTCCGACCGGCGCCAACGCCGTCGAGTCCGCGCTGAAGCTCGCCCGCAAGATCACGGGCAAGGAGGCGATGGTGAACTTCACCAACGCCTTCCACGGCATGACGCTCGGTGCGCTCTCGGTGACCGGCAACTCGATGAAGCGCGGCGGGGCCGGCATCCCGCTGGTGCACTCCACCCCGATGCCGTTCGACAACTACTTCGACGGCAAGGTGCCGGACTTCCTGTGGTTCGAGAAGGTCCTCACCGACACCGGCTCGAGCCTCAACGAGCCCGCGGCCGTGATCGTGGAGACCGTGCAGGGCGAGGGCGGTATCAACCCGGCGCGGATCGAGTGGCTGCAGGGCCTCGCGGACCTGTGCAAGCGCCACGACATCCTGCTGATCGTCGACGACGTGCAGATGGGAGTCGGGCGCACCGGCCCGTTCTTCTCGTTCGAGGCGGCCGGCATCGAGCCGGACATCGTCACGATCTCCAAGTCGATCTCGGGTTACGGGCTGCCGATGGCGCTCGTCCTGATCAAGCCCGAGCACGACGTCTGGGGCCCGGGTGAGCACAACGGCACCTTCCGCGGCCACAACCCCGCGTTCGTCACCGGTACCGAGGCCATCCACCAGTACTGGAGCGACGACACGCTCGAGCGGGACGTGATCCGCAAGGGCGAGAAGGTCGAGGAGGCCTTCAACCGGATCGTCGCCGACACCAAGACGACCGAGCTCACCGCGAAGGGCCGGGGCCTGGCCCGCGGCCTGCAGTTCGCGCAGGAGGAGCAGGCCGCCAAGGTGTGTGCCGCGGCGTTCGAACGGGGACTCCTGATGGAGACCTCGGGCCCCGAGAGCGAGGTCATGAAGATCCTCGCCCCCCTGACCATCACCGACGACGAGCTCGACGAGGGTCTCGCCGTCGTCGCCGAGTCCGTCAAGGCCGTCACCTCCGGAGGCTGAGCACTACATGATCGTCCGCAAGATCGAGGACGTCACCGGCACGAAGAACCACGTCGACACGCCCGGCTGGTACTCGCGCCGCATCGTCACCGCGCACGACCGGGTCGGTTTCTCCGTCGGCGAGACGGTGCTGCGGGCCGGCTCGACGAACGACTTCTGGTACGCCAACCACGTCGAGGCCGTCTACATCGTCTCCGGCGAGGGCGAGCTGTACGACAAGGACAACGACGAGACGTACCAGCTCGGCCCGGGCACGATGTACCTCCTGGACGGCAACGAGAAGCACCAGGTGCGGGTCAGGTCCGACATCACCTGCGTGTGCGTGTTCAACCCGCCGATCGTCGGCACCGAGGTGCACGACGAGAACGGGGTGTACCCGCTGCTCGAGCTGCCGCCGGAGCCGGCCGGCCAGGCCTGACGCCGTCGCGGCGCACCGCCGGGTCCGATCGGGCCCGGCGGTCGCGCCGTGTACCACCACCGCACCACCGAACGACCGCCGCACCCAACCGCAGAGGAAGGGCGGATCCACTCCCGCAGGGACCGACGAGGAAAGGAAGGGACGCATGTCTGCCCCGAGCAGCAGCCAGACCCGGACCACCCAGGACCGCTACTACACGCGCGTGTCGAGCGAGCCCGCGCTGATCGAGCGCGTCGAGCCGACCGTCTGGGGGAGCGAGTCCAGCGCCGGCATGTACGGCGCCCAGGAGCTGCACGGCCACGCCGAGAAGGGCTTCAGCCAGGTCCCGCAGCTGCTCACCCCCGACGAGGTCGCCGGGTACGCCGCGGAGCTCGACCGGCTGGCCGCCGACCCGCTGGTGCGGGCGGACGACCGCTGCATCGTCGAGAAGAAGTCCGACGAGGTGCGCTCGATCTTCGAGGTGCACAGGATCAGTGACGCCATCGCGCGGCTGGTCGCCGACGAGCGCGTGGTCGGCCGGGCCCGGCAGATCCTCGGCGGCGACGTCTACGTCCACCAGAGCCGGATCAACTACAAGCCCGGCTTCGGCGGCGGCGGCTTCTACTGGCACTCGGACTTCGAGACCTGGCACGCCGAGGACGGCATGCCCACCCCGCGCGCGGTGAGCTGCTCGATCTCGCTGACCGAGAACTACGAGTACAACGGCTGCCTGATGATCATGCCCGGGTCGCACAGGACCTTCGTGAGCTGCGTCGGGGAGACCCCTGAGGACAACTACCGGTCGTCGCTCAAGGAGCAGGAGATCGGCACGCCGGACCCGGACAGCCTCACGGCGCTGGCCAACCGGCACGGGATCGCCATGCTCACCGGCAAGGCCGGGTCGGCGACCTTCTTCGACTCGAACTGCATGCACGGGTCCGGGGACAACATCACCCCGTACCCGCGCTCGAACATCTTCGTCGTGTTCAACAGCGTGGACAACGCCTGCGTCGAGCCGTACTACGCGCCGAAGCGGCGCCCGGAGTACATCGGCGCGCGGGACTTCACGCCGGTGCGCTGACACCCCGCGCACCCATCGCGACGGACGGGGCGGCTCCACCCGGGAGCCGCCCCGTCGGCGTCGACAGGGTCAGACGGCGGGGAAGGAGCGGTTCAGCCGCTCCAGCGGGGCGAGCTCGGGGCGCTTGGGCAGGTAGCCGTCTCCGGTGTGCCCGCCGCGCAGCCGCCTGCGCACGTACGGCATCACGTGGTCGCGCACCCAGGCGAGGTCCTCGGCCTGGCGCGTGCGCCAGTTGGCCTGCTCGGCCACGGGCCACGGGGTGCGCCAGTCCGACGGCACCGGCTCGCCCAGGACCTCCAGGGCCCGCAGCGAGACGCGCTCGTGCGCCTCGGGGGTCAGGTGCAGCCGGTCGCTGGCCCACGCCCGGGGGTCGGCCAGCACGTTCATGCCCCAGAGGTCGACCACGCGGCAGCCGTGCCGGTCGGCGCTGGCGCGCAGGTTCTCGTTGAAGGTGGCCACGCGGCCGCGCAGCCGGCGCAGCAGCACGTGCATGCGGCGCAGGTCGAAGCCGGTGAAGATCAGCACGTCCGCCCCGGTGGCCACCAGCCGGGCGAGGGCGGCGTCGAAGCGCACCGCGAGGTCGTCGGGGTCGCACTGCAGGCCGATGATGTCGTTGCCGCCGGCGCAGAACGAGACGAGGTCGGGGCGCATCGCCTCGGCGACCGGCACCTGGTCGGCGACGATCTGGTCCAGCAGCTTGCCGCGCACGGCCAGGTTGGCGTAGGTGAAGCCGGGGCGCCCCGCGGCGAGCCGCTCGGCCAGTCGGTCGGCCCATCCGCGCGGCGACCCGTCGTCCCGGAGATCGTCCAGGCCCTCCGTGAAGCTGTCGCCGACGGCGACGAAGCTGTTCCACCGGTTCACGGCCCCCAGCTCCCTTCGCATCCGTTCTTCTGGTGTCCATCAGGGGGACACCTCATGCTCGAACAGGATCACCCATCCGTCACACAATCCGCCAGCACGGGGTGATCTCGATACCGGGATAGGGCACCCTTGCCTCTCGTGAGCACACCCGAGGGACCCGCGGGCCGTCCGGACGGCGGCCCCGGGAGCGACACCGAGCACGAGGGCGGGCGCGACGCGCGCCGGGAGGGCGCGGAGTCGCTGCGCGCGATCCTCGGCGGGCGCGGCGGGGCGATCGACGCCTCCGTGCCGGTCGTCGCGTTCGTGCTGGTCTGGCTGCTGGCGGGGGCGCTCGGCTGGTGGTCGCCGGTCGGCATTGCGGCGGGGGCGGCGATCCTGGCCGGGATCGCCGTCGCGGTCGTCCGGCTGGTCCGGGGCACCCGGCCGCGGGCGGTGCTGTTCGGCCTGCTCGGCGTGGCCGTCGCGGCCATCGTGGCGCTCTACACCGGCCGGGCCGAGGACTTCTTCCTGGTCCAGATCCTCGGCAACGTGGCGAGCGCGCTGGCCTGGGCGATCTCGATCGTGGTGCGGTGGCCGCTGCTGGGCCTGATCGTGGGCACCGCGCTCGGGCAGAGGACCCGGTGGCGGCGGGACCCGTACCTGCTGCGCGGCTACCAGCGGGCGAGCTGCGTGTGGGTGGCGCAGTACGTCGTGCGGGTGGCGGTGTTCCTGCCGCTCTACCAGGCGGAGTGGGTGTTCGCGCTCGGCGCGGCCCGGGTCGCGTTCAGCCCGGCGCTGGTGGCGTTGAGCGTGGTGCTGTCGTGGCCGGCGCTGCGGTCGGCGCTCCCGCCGGACCATCCGGGGATCCGGCACCCCCGGGTTCCGGGGGCCGATCCAGGAGGCCCTACGGTGGACGGTCCGCCCACGGACGGGTGACAACTCTCACTCATCGTGATCGTCAGGTGCGTTCACAAGATCGCCCACGTTCATATGGGGTGAGGAACCCCGGCAGCCCTCGCGTGATGTGAAACGGAGTCATGGCCCAGCAGCACCCCCGCCCGCAGTCATCCCGGTACCCGCAGGCCGGGCCCGGCCCGAACGGCCGACCCGTCCCGCCGCAGCCCGGCCCGCCCGACCTCCCGCGCACCGGGGCCGCCCAGCGGCCCGGCGCCGGACGTCCCGACGACCGCCGCCCCGGCCACCCCGGGCCGCAGCGCCGGTCGGGATCGGGGGGCGCCACGAGCTCCCGGGGCAGGGGCGCCAGCGGCGGCAGCGGCGGCTCGGCCGGTTCGGGCGCCACCCGTCGCGTGGGGCCGCCGTCCTCCGGGCTGCCCACCCAGGTCGCGACCACCACGGGACCGCAGCCGCGCACACCCTCCGGCGGGATGCCGACCCGCGCCACCTCGGCGGTCACGTCCGGGGGCGTCCCCACCGCGGCCGTCTCGGCCACGGTCGAGGAGAAGAAGCCGGACCTGACGGTCAACAAGATCATCGCCGGTGCGGGTGCCGCCGCCACCACGGCGGTGTTCGGCTCCTTCTTCGGTGCCACCGGCACGGTGGCCGGCGCGGCCCTCGGCTCGGTCGTGACGACCCTGGGCACGACGCTCTACCAGCGCTCGCTGGACCGCACCAAGGAGACGGTGCTGGCTCGGGTCAAGATCCCCGGCCAGAAGGACGCCGTGGTGATCGCTGAGCCGGTCGACCCGCTGGCCACCATCCCGCTGCAGCGCCGCGCGGACGAGGGCGCGGGCCCCACGATGCTCCAGCCGGCGCTCGGCGACGCGGCGGCGGAGGGCGCCCCGGAGCAGACCCGCCCCTGGTACACCCGCAAGCGCCTGCTGCTGGCGGCGGCCTCGACGGTCGTCGCGTTCGTGGTGGGCCTGATGGTGATCACCGGCGTCGAGTGGATCAAGGGCTCGCCGATCTCCGGCGGGACCTCCGGCACCTCGGTCAGCCGGGTCGTCTCCGGGACCCCGGTCACGTCGGACGAGAACACCGACCAGGGCGGCAGCACCGACACCACGGAGAGCTCCACTCCGACGACCACGCCGGAGCCGTCGGACGAGCAGGGCCGTTCCACCGAGCGGACCGGCAGCGACGAGCCGTCGCGCAACCCCACCGCGACCACGACCCCGCGGACCGGGTCGCCGACCCGCACCACGTCGCCGAACTCGGGGGACAGCGGTTCGGGCTCCCAGCAGGGCGGCGTCGACGGGCTGCTCGACGGCGGCGGCAACAGCGGCAGCGGCGGCGAGAACAGCGCGAACTAGATCGGTCCGGGCGGCGGTCCGGGTCAGGGCAGGCGCGCGCGGAGGGCCCGGGCCGCGGCCTCAGGGTCCTCCGCCTCCGTGATCGCCCGGACGACCACGATCCGGGTGGCGCCGGCGGCGAGGACCTCGTCGAGGTTCCCGCCGTCGATACCACCGATCGCGAACCACGGCCGGGCCGGTGCGCGGTCGGCGACCGTGCGGACCAGATCCAGGCCGGGCGCGGGCCGGCCGGGCTTGGTCGGGGTCGGCCAGCAGGGGCCCACGCAGAAGTAGTCGACGCCGGGCTCGTCGGCGGCCCGCAGGGTCTCCTCCGCGCTGTGCGAGGAGCGCCCGACGACGATCTCCTCGCCGGCCACCCGCCGGGCCCACCCGACTGGCAGGTCGTCCTGCCCGAGGTGCAGCACGTCGGCGCCCGCGGCCAGGGCCACGTCCGCCCGGTCGTTCACGGCGAGGAGCCGGTCGTGCTTCGCGCAGGCCCCGGCCAGGACCTCGAGGGCCTCGAGCTCCTGCTTCGCCTCCAGCGGCTCGCCGCCCTTCTCGCGGAGCTGGATGACGTCGACGCCCCCCGCGAGGGCGGCGTCGGCGAACTCGGCCAGGTCCCCACGGTCCCGTCGGGCGCCCGTGCACAGGTAGAGGCGGGCGTGGGCGAGCCGGGTCAGCAGCGTCTCACGGTCGAGTCGGGGCACGGTCCGGGAGCGTAGGCTGGGCGACCGGAAACGAGAGCTGTGGGTGCAGGGCACGGGAGTCCGCGCGCGAGCGGGCTGAGAGGGGACTGGCCGGTCCCGACCGTCGAACCTGATCCGGGTCATGCCGGCGCAGGGAGGAAGCAAGGTGGAGGACCTCGTCGTCGTCGGTGGCGGCGTCATCGGGCTGAGCTGCGCGTGGCGCGCGGCGCAGGCGGGACGGCGCGTCACGCTGCGGGACCCCGCTCCGGCGAGCGGGTCGTCGTGGGTCGCGGGCGGGATGCTGGCCCCGGTCACCGAGGCGTGGCCGGGCGAGGAGGGCCTGCTCGGGCTGGGCCTGGAGTCGCTGGAGATGTGGCCGGCGTTCGCCGAGGAGCTCTCCGCGGCCGCCGGGCAGCCGGCGGGGCTGCACCCGGAGGGCACCGTCGTCGCCGCGACCGGCTCCGGCGACCGCGCCGAGCTCGACGCCCTCGCAGGGCACCTGGGCCGGCTGGGCCGGCCCGTCGAGCGGCTGAGCGGGCGGGAGCTGCGCCGCCTGGAGCCCGGGCTGGGCCCGGACGTCCGCGGCGGGCTGTCCGTCCCGGGCGACCTGTCCGTGGACAACCGCGCGCTGCTCGCGGCCCTGCGGGCGGCAGCGGAGAAGGCCGGCGTGGTGGTGGAGGAGCGGGCGTGGGAGCCCGGTGACACCACCGCCGACACCGCCGCCGGGACCGTGCTGATCTGCGCCGGCGCCCACTCCGCGGCGCTGCACCCGGGGCTCGCCGGGCTGGTCCGGCCCGTCAAGGGCGAGATCCTGCGGCTCACGCACCGGCACGGGGCCTTCCCGGTGCCCACGAGGACGGTCCGCGCGCTGGTCGACGGCCGCCCGGTCTACCTCGTCCCGCGGCCCGGCGGCCTGGTCGTGGGGGCCACCCAGAGCGAGCACGGCTTCGACACCGAGCCGACCGTCGGGGGCGTCCGCGACCTGCTCCGCGACGCCGAGCGCATCCTGCCGGGCATCGCCGAGTACACGCTGGCCGAGGCGGCCGCGGGGCTGCGCCCGGGCAGCCCGGACAACGTGCCGATCGTCGGCCGGCTGGACGGGCGGACGCTCGTCGCCACCGGGCACAGCCGCAACGGGATCCTGCTGGCCCCGCTCACCGCCCGGCTCGTCGTGGGGCTGCTGGAGGGCGGGCCGGTGCCGGCGGAGGTCGACCCCGCGCGCTTCGGGAGGACGGGAACGTGAAGGTGGAGATCAACGGGGCCGCGCACGACCTCGCCGACGAGGCGACGGTCGCCGACGCGCTGGCCGCGATCGACGCGCCGGGGAAGGGCATCGCGGTGGCCGTCGACGGGCAGGTCGTGCGGCGGGCGGACTGGGCGTCGACCCGGCTGGCGGCGGGTGCCGCGGTCGAGGTGCTGACGGCGGTGCAGGGAGGGTGACAGTGCACGGGAACCTGGCGGACGAGACGCTGGTGGTGGGTGGCCGCAAGATCGGCTCGCGGCTGATCACGGGTACCGGCGGGGCCGCGAACCTGGAGGTCCTGGAGCGGGCGCTGGTCGCCTCGGGCACCACGCTGACCACGGTCGCGATGCGCCGCATCGACGCACGGACCGGCACCGGGGTGCTCGACCTGCTGCGGCGGCTGGGTATCGAGGTCCTGCCGAACACCGCGGGCTGCCGCACCGCCGCCGAGGCCGTGCTCACCGCCCGGCTCGCGCGGGAGGCGCTGGAGACGGACCTGGTCAAGCTCGAGGTCGTGGCCGACGAGCGGACCCTGCTGCCGGACCCGATCGAGCTGCTCGACGCCGCCGAGCAGCTGGTCGACGACGGCTTCACCGTGCTCCCGTACACCAACGACGACCCGGTGCTGGCCCGCAAGCTCGAGCAGGTCGGCTGCGCGGCCGTCATGCCGCTGGGCTCGCCGATCGGGACCGGGCTGGGCATCCGCAACCCGCACAACATCGAGATGATCGTGGCCGAGGCCGGGGTGCCGGTCGTGCTCGACGCGGGGATCGGCACCGCCTCCGAGGCCGCGCAGGCCATGGAGCTGGGGTGCGACGCCGTCCTGCTGGCCACGGCGGTGACCCGGGCGGCCGATCCGGAGCGGATGGCGCACGCGATGCGGCTGGCCGTGGAGGCCGGGTACGCCGCGCGGCACGCCGGCCGGATCCCGCGGCGGTACTGGGCGCAGGCGTCGTCGCCGGAGATCGACTGAGTGAGCGTGCGGAACGAACAGGGGCACGGGAGGAGCGTGCGGAACGAACTGTGGCACGGGCCCCGCATCGACTGATCCCGGCCGCGCTCGTGGCAGGGTGAGGCGGTGCCGCTGTTCTCCTTCGAGGGCCTCGCCCCGACCGTCCACCCGACCGCCTTCGTCGCCCCGACCGCCACGCTCGTGGGCGACGTGCGGGTCGAGGAGGGCGCCTCGATCTGGTACAACGCCGTGCTCCGGGCCGACTTCGGCCCGATCGTGGTGCGGGCCGGGGCCAACGTGCAGGACGGCTGCGTGCTGCACGGTGGCGACGACCCCGTGACCGAGATCGGCGCGGGCGCCACGATCGGGCACCTGTGCGTGGTGCACGGCAGCGTGATCGGCGCGGAGTGCGTCGTCGGCAACGGCGCCACGATCCAGGACGGCGCGCGGATCGGCGCGCGGTCGCTGATCGGGGCCGGGTCGACGGTGCCGCCGAACAAGGTGATCCCCGAGGGAACCCTGGTCCTGGGGCCGGCCGCGGCCACCAAGGGCGGCCTGACGCCGGAGGCCGAGCGGTGGGTGCGCACGAACCCGGACATCTACCGGGAGCTCGCGCAGCGGCACGCCAAGACGGTGACCCCGGTCGTACCCTGACGCGGTGTCCGCGCGGGGGCAGGGGCGCCGCGGGCCGCCGGTGGCGGCCCTGCTGACGGCTGTGCTGGTGGGCCTCGCGGGGTGCGGGGGCGGCGGAGCTCCCACGCCGCCGGCACCCACGACGACCGTCCCGGCCCCCGCGACGACCCGGCTCCCGGCCGCGGCCGGCGGCCTCGTCGTCTGGTTCGTCGGCTCGACCCCGGCCGGGGACCGGCTCTACCGCGAGCGCCGGGCGACCACCGAGGGCGGGCCGGACGGGGTGGCCCCGGACCCGGCGGGCGATGCCGTCCGGGAGCTGCTCGCGGGGCGTCCGCAGGACCCCGACCACCGCTCGGACTGGCCGGCGGGGGTGACCCTGCGCGGCCCGGTCACGCTCGCCGACGGGGTCCTCACGGTCGACCTGGCACCGCCCGGGCCGCTGCCGGGTCCGGCCGGTCTCGCCCTGCAGCAGCTGGTGCAGACGGTGCAGGACACCACCGGCAGCACCGCACCTGTGCGCGTGCTGGTCGACGGCCGCCCGGCGACCACACTGCTCGGGGAGGACGTCTCGCAGCCGCTGACGGCCGACGACCCCTTCCGCGTCCGGGCCCTCGTCCAGCTCGACGACCCGGTGGAGGGCGCCGTCGTCGGCTCGCCGGTCGTGGTGTCCGGCGAGGCGGCCGTGTTCGAGGCCACGGTGCTGTGGGAGGTCCGGGACCCGGCGGGCCGGATCGTGCGCTCCGGGTTCGCGACGACGAGCGAGGGCCAGACCTTCGCGCCCTACCGTTTCACCGTGCCGCTCGACCCCGGCACCTATGACCTCGCGGTCTCCGAGGACGACCCGAGCGGCGGGGAGGGCCGGGGGCCGATGACCGACTCGGCGCGGATCACCGTCCGCTGACCCGGGGCGCCCGGAGGCCGAGGGACCGCAGCTCGGCCTCGGCCAGCGCCGCGACGGCCGCCGGGTCGCCGGAGCGCCAGGCCTGGGCGGGGTCGGGCGCGATGCGCAGCAGGGAGCGCAGGGGGCGGTGCGTGAGCGCCCGCAGGGCCAGGACGTCCGGGCCGGCCTCGCGCGCCTCGGCGGCCGCCGAGGCCCGGCGGGCGTAGCGGACCCGCAGCGGCAGCCACAGCGCCAGCACGGGCAGCAGCCCCAGCACCGCGACCAGCACGCCCGCCCCGGTCGCCACGGCGGCGACGGTGTCGATCTGCTGCTGGCCCGCCGCCACGAGCGAGGACCCGGCGTCGGCCCCGGGCGCGAACGCCCCGGCCAGCCGGTCGCCGACGAACGGGACCTCCCCGGCGCCGCGGGCCGCGCCGTCGAACGCGCCGCGGATCGACTCGCCGGCCTGGACCAGCGTCCGGCCGGGGCCCTGCAGGCGCAGCAGCAGGTCGTGCGCGGCCACCCCCAGCCAGATCCAGAGGACCGCCCACGCCACCGCCACGACGTCGGCCAGAACCTGACCGGCGGCCCGCTCCGGCCGCTCCGCATACACCCGCATGGGGAGCGTCCTACCGGGCGCGGCCGGGTCGCGCGACCCGACCGGATCACGGCGGGGCGGCACCGGACGCCGGGCCGCCCGCCGCTCGGCCACCGCCGGGAGCCGGATCAGGCGTACGGTGGCGGTGTTCAGTTGGGCGGGCATCGTCACCCCCTGTGGACGGCTCGTGCCGTGCAGGGTTGCCGCTCGGCATTCGCGCCGCACACCGTTCGCGGCCGTGCGGCCTGCCGGAGGAGAACCGATGAGCCGCACCGCGCACGGATTCGGTAAGGACGACCAGGGCCGTTGGTCCGCGGCCCAGGCCGCCTACGAGGTCAGCTGCGAGGCCCAGAGCAGGCGGGCCCGGCGGGTGGTCGCCGGCATGGCGGTCGACGCCGCGGACTGCGCGGAGCTGCTGGACATGCTCGGCCTCGCCGGGAGGCCGACGACCCCGGCCTGAGCCGCGGGTGGCCGGCGCCGTTACTCCGCGCCGGCCCTCAGAGCAGGCCGAGCTTGGTGGCCGCGTACACGGCCTCGGCGCGGCGGGAGACCATCAGCTTGCGCATGAGGTTGCCGACGTGGAACTTCACCGTGGTCTCCGAAATGAACAGCTCGGCCCCGATGGCGCGGTTGGAGAGCCCGCGGGCGAGCAGCCGCAGCACGTCGAGCTCGCGCTCGGTGAGCCGCTCCCGGTCCGGGACGCCGCCGGAGAGCGAGCGCACCATCGCGGAGGCGCTGCGGGCGTCGAAGGCGCTCTCCCCGCGCGAGACCGCGCGGATGGCGCGGACCAGCTCGGTGGTGTCGACGTCCTTCACGACGTACCCGCGGGCGCCCGCCTGCACGGATTCGACGACCAGCCGGTCCTCGGCGAACGTGGTGAGCACCAGCACGCCGATGCCCGGGTGGGCGGCGCAGAGCTTGCGGCAGACGTCGAGCCCGTCCGTCTGCGGGCCGGACGTGAGCTTGAGGTCGAGCAGCACGACGTGCGGGCGGGTCGCGGCCACGGCGGCGATCGCGTCGGCCGGAGTGCCGGCCTCGCCGACCACCCGCAGGTCCTCCTCGCGCTCCAGCACGGCGCGCAGCCCCTGGCGCATGATCGAGTGGTCGTCGACCAGCACGATCCGCACGGGCATCGGGCGCGCCCGGTGCATCGGGCGCGGGGGCTGGCCCCCGGGCGGTGCGGTGCGAACGGCGCTCATGACGCCACCCCTCTCTCGTCGCTCCGGGCCTCGCCCTGCGCAGTGCCACAGCCCTGGGCACTGCCGCGGCCCTGGGCACTGCCGCGATCCTGGGCACTGCCGCGGTCCTGTGCACTGCCGCGGCTCGTCCGCCGCCCGCCGTCGGCCCCGCCGGCCGGCACGTCGACCTGGACCTGCAGCCCGCCCATGCGGGCCCGGCGGAACGTCACCGTCCCGCCCATCTCCACGGCCCTGGTCTGCATGTTGACCAGGCCGCGGTGCTCGCCGGACGGGGACAGCGCCGAGGCCCGCAGGCTGCGCCGGACCTCCTCGGGCCGGCCCTTGCCGTCGTCGGACACGGTCAGCCGGACCGCACCCGGCCGGTAGGCCAGGCGGATCGACGCGCGGGAGGCGTCGGCGTGCATGGCCGTGTTGAACAGCGCCTCGCCGGCGATGCGGAACAGCGACTGCTCCTGCTCGGCGGGCAGCCGCACCGGCTCGCCGCCGATCCGGACGTCGATGCGCAGCTCGTCCGGCATGTGGACCGTGGTGAGCTGCCGCAGCATCGCCGGCAGGTCCTGGTCGGCGCTCTCGTGGTGGTTGAGCGCGTAGATCGCCGAGCGCAGCTGCTCGACGGCCCGCTTGGTGAGGTCCTTCGCGGTGTCGAGGTGCTCGAGCAGCCGCGGCTCGACCAGCTCGCCGCGGACCAGCTCGATGTGCATGCCGGCGGACAGGGCGTACTGGGTGACGCTGTCGTGCAGCTCCCGGGCGATCCGGTGCCGCTCGTTGTCCAGCACCTCGCGTTGCCGGGCGGCGCCCAGCTGCTCCTGGGTGCGCTGCAGCTCGGCGTTGCGGGCGCGGAGGTCCTCGGCCTGGCGGGCGGTGCGGGCGTAGAGCTTCTCCGAGCGCTCCAGCAGCGCACAGTTCTGCAGCGCCGACGCCGTCTGCCCGGCCAGGATCCGCATGACCGAGTGGTCGGTGTCGTCGACCTCGCGGTCCCGCGGGGTCCACGCCACGAACCCGCCGACGGTCCGCCCGTCGAGCCGGACCGGGACGTGCAGGTGCGTGCGGGCGGTGTCCCGGTCGTGGGCGGGGCCCTCGTGGCCGGTGTCGTCGCCGCACCGGACCTTCTCGACGTGCGCCCGGACGGTCGCGGGCACGAGGTCCAGGTTCGTCCACTCCACGCCGTCGGGCCCCAGGACGAGGTGCCGCGGGCTGGCGTCCTTGAGTCGGCCGTCGACCAGCGCGAAGGCGACCCAGTCCGCGGAGAGGTGGTCCGCCGCGGCGTCGACCACGGCCCGGACGAGCGCCTCGGAGCCCTCCATCGTGCGGACCAGCGCGGCGGAGATGCGCTCCAGCGCGAGGATCACCCGGCGCAGCCGCACCGCCGACACCCGGTACTCCGGGTAGAACGACGGCTTGCCGGACCGCAGACCGGTCAGCGCGTCGAGGTCGGGGCCGGGCCACGGGCGGCCCGCGGGCGCCGGCGTGTCGGCCCGCCGCGGCGGCCAGGGGCCGGAGGAGGGCACGCTCGTCACCGCGGTTTCCTCACAGGGCGGCCCGGAACAGCGCCTCGACCTCGTCGACGGAGGCGGGGCGGGGGTTGGTGGTCAGGCAGGCGTCGCCGAGGGTCAGCACCGCGAGCCGCGGGATGTCCGCCTCGGTCACGCCGAGCGCGCCGAGCCCGCTCGGCACGCCGACCTCGTCGCCCAGCTTGCGGATCTCCGCGGCGACCATGTCGACGGCCTCGTCCCCCGGCACCCCGTACCCGGCCAGGCCCATCGCCTGTGCGATGGGCACGAACCGCTCGGGGGTGACGGCGCCGTTGAACCGGACGACGTGCGGCAGCAGCACGCCGTTGATCACCCCGTGGGGCAGGTCGAGCATGCCGCCGACCTGGTGGCTCATGGCGTGCGTGGCGCCGAGGATCGCGTTGGTGAAGGCCAGCCCGGCCTCCAGGGCGGCCTGGGCCATCGCCTGCCGGGCCCGGTGGTCCTCGGGCCGGACCATCGTGTGCGCCAGGTTGGCGTTGACCAGCGACACGGCCTGCAGGGCGTGGTGGTCGGTGAGCGGGCCGTGGGCCAGCGAGACGAACGCCTCGATGCCGTGGGTCAGCGCGTCGAGCCCGGTGGCCGCGTTGAGCCACTCCGGCATGGTGACGAGCAGCCGCGGGTCGATCACCGAGACGTCCGGGACCAGCGCCCGGCCCATGATCGTGATCTTGGTGTGCCGCTCGGTGTCGGTGACGATGCAGAACTGCGAGACGTCCGCGCCGGTCCCCGACGTCGACGGCATCATGATCAGCGGCGGGATCGGGTTGGCGATCCGGTCGATGCCCTCGTAGTCGAGGATCCGCCCGCCGTTCGACGCCAGCAGGGCCACGCCCTTGGCCGCGTCGATCACCGAGCCGCCGCCGAGGCCCATCACGACGTCGCAGCCGGAGGCCACGTAGTCGTGGTAGCCCTGCTCGATCTCGTGGTCCTTGGGGTTCGGCGTGACGTCCGTCCACAGCCGCGGCGCGAGCCCGGTCCCGCGCAGGTGTGCGAGCAGCTCGCTCGGCCAGCCCGCCTCGAACACGCCCGGGTCGGTCACCACGAACGGCCGCCGCGCGCCGAGCCGGACGGCGGCGTACGCGGCCTCGCGCAGCGAGTCCGGGCCGAACACGATCTCGGGGGCGTGGAACTTCGACAGCCGCGGGTTCGTGGGGCCGGCCGCCGGGGCGCCGCAGCCGCCGCCCCGGTGGACGGTGAGGTCCGGCTCCCGCTCGGCGGCGTCGTCCCGGAGCACGTCGTCCACCAGCACCGTCTCGCCCGCCCGACGGCACGCGTCGACGGTCCCGGTCGCGGGGATCCTGCCCTCGAGAGCCACGCTGCCCTCCCACACCTCGTCCGACCGCACACGACGACGTCCGGATACCCGGGGCATCCGGAGCGTGTGAGCCACGCTACTCCGCAGGGTGCGCTCGGGGTGCTCCGTGACGGGGCCGGCGGAGGCGGTGGGCACGGTGCGCGGCACCGGCATCAGCGGCGCCGGAGAAGGGGGCGGGACATGCGGGACCTCCTCGTCTGCACCCCCGCACGGTAGTCCGCCCGACGGCCCGGGGGACCGGTCCGACGGAGGGTGCGACCCTGTCCCGACGGTCAGGTGTGGCTGTGGATGGGCCCCTCGCGCTCCGCCAGCCGCGTCCCGGCGCCGCCCCAGTGCTGGGCGATCATCTCGGCCGCGATGGAGACGGCGGTCTCCTCGGGAGTGCGCGCCCCCAGGTCCAGGCCGATCGGGCTGGACATCTTCGCGATCTCCGCGTCGGTGAGGCCGCGCTCCTTGAGCCGCTCGATCCGGTCCGTGTGGGTGCGCCGCGAGCCCATTGCGCCGATGTAGGCGACCTGAGGCAGCCGCAGGGCCACCTCGAGCAGCGGGACGTCGAACTTCGGGTCGTGGGTGAGGACGGTGAGCACCGTCCGCCCGTCGATCCGGCCCTCCTCGGCCTCCTTGGCCAGGTACCGGTGCGGCCACTCGACCACGACCTCGTTGGCGCCGGGGAAGCGGCTGGCCGTGGCGAAGACGGGGCGGGCGTCGCACACGGTGACCCGGTAGCCGAGGAAGTTGCCCATCTTCGCGACGGCGGCGGCGAAGTCGATCGCGCCGAAGACGATCATGCGGGGCGGCGGGGCGAAGGACTCGACGAACACCATCAGACCCTCGCCGCGGCGCTGGCCGTCGACGCCGTACGTGATGGTGGCGTTGCGGCCGGAGGCGAGCAGGCCCCGGGCGTCGTCGGTGACCGCGCCGTCGAGCCGGTCCGACCCGGTGCCGCCGTCGACCGCGTCCTCCCAGACGATCAGCCGCTTCCCGAGCCGCTCGGCGGGGCCGGACACGACGGTGGCCACGGCCACCGGGGTCTCCTCGCGGATGGCCTCGGCGATCCGGCCGAACTCGGGATAGGCCTCGGGGGAGACCTCCTCGACGTAGACGTCGAGGATGCCGCCGCAGGTCAGGCCCACGGCGAAGGCGTCGTCGTCGGACACGCCGTAGCGCTGCAGCACGGGCCGGTGCTCGCCGAGGACCTCCTGGCCGAGCTCGTAGACCGCACCCTCGACACAGCCGCCGGAGACGCTGCCGACGGCCTCGCCGCCGGGGCCCACCAGCATCGACGCGCCGGGCTGGCGCGGGGCGGAGCGGAAGGTCGCCACCACCGTGGCGAGCGCCGCCGGCTCGCCGTTCTTCCACCAGCCCTCGAGCTGGTCGACGACGTCACGCATGGGGAACCTCCACTGGCCGGACCGCCCTGTCGGGCCGGTCAAGCATCTCTCATCACCGCGAGCAAACGTTCCAGGGTCTCCAGGCTGTGCCCGGCGAGCAGTTGGTCCAAGTGCGGCAGGACCGCGACTATTCCGCCCTGAACCGGGGCGTAGCCCTCCTTGCCGGCGTGCGGGTTGACCCACACCAGCTTGTGCGTGAGCCGGGAGAGCCGCTGGACCTGCCGGCCCAGCAGGTCCGGCTCGCCGCGCTCCCAGCCGTCCGAGAAGACCACGACGACGGCGCGGCGCGCGGCCCCGCGCTGCCCCCACCGGTCGACGAACGCCTGGACGGCCTCGCCGAGGCGGGTGCCGCCGGACCAGTCCGGGATCGCGCGCGAGGCGTCCCGCAGCGCGCGTTCGGCGTCGCGCTGGCGCAGCTCCCGGGTGACCCGGGTGAGCCGGGTGCCGAGGGTGAAGACCTCCGTGCTGCGCGGCGACCGCCGCACGACGACGTGGGCGAACCGGAGCAGCGCGTCGGCGTAGGGCTCCATCGAGCCGGAGACGTCGATCAGCAGCACCACCTTGCGGGGGCGACGGGTGGGCGCGCGCCGGTACAGCGCGCCGATCTCGCCCTCGTTGCGCAGCGCCGCGCGCAGCGTCCGGCGCGGGTCCGGGCTGCCGTGCCGCGACGGGCCGCGACGCCGGGAGGCGCGGGTCGGCGGGTCCGGCCGCAGCAGGGCCAGCAGCCGGCGGAGGTGCTCGCGCTCCAGTGGGCTCAGCTCGCCGAGGTCGCGGGTGCGCAGCACCTCGGCCCCGGTCGCCGTGGCCCGGACGACGGGGGACTCGTCGTCCTCGTCCTCGCCGGACTCCTCGCCGCGGTCCCGCGCGGGCATGAGCGACCGGAGCGTGGGTGGGGGCGGCGGCCGGTCCCCCGGCGCGGGCGACCGCGGGCCCTGGGCCGGGTCGAACCACGCGGCGAAGGCGGCGTCGTAGCGCCGGATGTCGTCCGGGTCGGAGCAGAGCGTGAGCCGGCCGGCCCAGTAGGTCTGCGTCCGGCTGGTGACGTCGAGGGTGTCGAGCGCCTCGGTGAAGGCGGCCACCCGGTCGGTCGTCATCGGCACGCCGGCGGCCCGCAGGGCGGCGGTGAAGCCGACCAACCCGGGGAACGGGTCGGCGTCCGGGGCCGGACCGGTGTCGGGCACCGCGCTGGGGTACTGCACGTCGGTCCGTCCGTCAGGAGGCGAGCAGGGAGTCGAGCCGGTTGCGCACCCGGTCGGCGTCCTCGCGGTACTTCAGCACGGCGCCGAGCGTGCGGGCGGCGCTGTCGACGTCGAGGCTGCGGGCGCCGATCAGCTGCAGGGCGCGGGCCCAGTCGAGCGACTCGGCGACGCCGGGCGGCTTGATCAGGTCGGTGGTGCGGAGCTTCTGCGCGGCGGCGGCCACCTGCTGGGCGAGCCGCTCGGGGACGCCGGGCAGCCGGCTGCGCAGGATCTCGATCTCGCGCGCGACGTCCGGGTGGTCCAGCCAGAGGTAGAGGCAGCGCCGCTTGAGCGCGTCGTGCACCTCACGCGTGCGGTTGGACGTGAGCACCACCACCGGCGGCACGACGGCGCGGACCTCGCCGATCTCGGGGATCGTCACCGCGTGCTCCGAGAGCACCTCGAGGAGGAAGGCCTCGAACTCGTCGTCGGCGCGGTCGATCTCGTCGACCAGCAGCACGGACGGGGTGGTCCGCAGGGCGCGCAGGATCGGGCGGGCCAGCAGGAAGCGGTCCTCGTAGAGGGAGGCCTCCACGGCGTCGGCGTCGAGCGTGGCGTTGTCGACGGAGGCCGCGGCCTCCAGCGCGCGCAGGTGCAGCAGCTGGCGGGGGAAGTCCCAGTCGTAGAGGGCCTGCGCGGCGTCGATGCCGTCGTGGCACTGCAGTCGGATCAGCTCCGCCCCGAGGACCTTCGCGAGGGCCTGGGCGAGGGCCGTCTTGCCGGTGCCGGGCTCGCCCTCGCAGAAGAGCGGGCGCTGCATCTCGAGCGCGAGGTAGGCGGCGGTCGCGAGGCCGTCGTCGGGGAGGTAACCGGTCGCCCGGAGGGCGTCGGCGAGGGCAGCGGGCGAGTCGGGCCGGCCGTCCCGGTGGGCGTCTGTCACCCCACCAGAATGGACCACGTTCGGCCGGGCAGCCACTGCGAGGCTCATCGAACGTTCACTCTGCGTCGATGTGACGCTCACCGTTCGTCATCGGATGCTTGTGAGCGAAACGACAATATTTCCGGATCGGTCGGAATCGCCGGGCCGTGATACATCCGTGATCTCGGTACCCTGACCAGGGGTTATATGGTTATCGATCGCATCACGGTTGCGTTACCGTGACCGAGGTCACCAATGATCGGTTTGACGGAAACGGCTGTTCGAAACGTAGCGTTCTCGGTCGGCCGCACCATCAGGGGCGGTCGGAAATGCCAGCCGGAACCGTCGCGCCAGCTCCCTGTCCCGCGGTTTCCGGTCCGTCGAGAGAAGAGAAGGGAACAGGGCGGGAAAGTATTTCCGGAACGGAAAGGTTCGCGTTCGTGAATCACACGGATGTGAGCCGGCGATACTCCCCAGGTCGCACCGTTCGCGGATCCCGGGCGATCGGAGACCCCACTCCGACCCGGCGCGATAACGGAGTTCCATCATGAAGCTGACCGGTCGAAGTCTCCTGCGTGTCGCCGTTGCCGGTGCCGTCGCCATCGGTGCGCCGGTGGCCCTGGCGGGCAACGCCAACGCCGCCTCCGCCTCCTCCTGGGACGCCCTCGCCCAGTGCGAGAGCGGCGGCAACTGGAGCATCAACACGGGCAACGGCTACTACGGTGGCCTGCAGTTCAACGCCACCACCTGGCGGACCTACGGCGGCACTGGTCTGCCGCACCAGGCCAGCAAGGCGCAGCAGATCGCCGTGGCCGAGAAGGTCCTGGCGAAGCAGGGCTGGAACGCCTGGCCCTCCTGCTCGAAGAAGGTCGGCGTGCGTGGCGACACCGCCGCGCCCTCGGGCGGCACCACCAAGGTCCGCGCCTCGGCTCCCGCCACCCCGGCCCCGGCCGCTCCCGCCGGCGGGAACTACGTCGTCAAGTCCGGCGACACCCTGAGCCAGATCGCCGCCGCGAGCGGCAAGACCTGGCAGCAGCTGGCGCAGGCCAACGGTCTGGCCGACGCCAACAAGCTGTCGATCGGGCAGGCCCTGAAGGTCTGACCCGGCCGCACCGGGCCGAGTGGGTCGCTCAGGTCGAGTTGACCCACTCGTCCGTGCCGTCGGCGAAGGCCTGGTGCTTCCACACCGGGAGCAGCCGCTTGACCTCCTCGACCAGTTCGGAGCAGGTCGCGAAGGCCTCCTGCCGATGGTCCGCCGAGACCGCGCAGGCGAGGGCGACGTCGCCGATGGCGAGCCTCCCGACCCGGTGGCTGACGGCGATCGCGCGCACGCCACGTGCCCGGCCTGCGACGTCCCGCGCCACCTCCGCCACGACGGTCGCGGCGGTCGGGTGGGCGCTGTACTCCAGCCCGCTCACCGACCGCCCGCCATCGTGGTCGCGCACGACACCGGAGAAGGTCACCACGGCCCCGGCCGCGGCGTCGTCGACGAGCCGGGCGTGCTCGTCGACGTCGAGCACCTCCTCGGTCACCGTGGCGCGCAACACCTTCGGCGCCGTGCCCGGTTCCGTGGACTCGGTGATCGGGTCCATCAGTGGTCACCTCCGCGGAGTTGGTCGACCGCATGGTCGAGGACGCCGTCCAGCACGGCCAGGCCGTCCCGGACCCCGCCGGTCGACCCCGGCAGGTT
This sequence comes from Pseudonocardia sp. NPDC049154, assembly GCF_040648315.1. NCBI lineage: Bacteria > Bacillati > Actinomycetota > Actinomycetes > Pseudonocardiales > Pseudonocardiaceae > Pseudonocardia > Pseudonocardia sp. NPDC049154. The sequence continues at coordinate 34,400 of NZ_JBEZDN010000026.1, read as the reverse complement.
GACGACGAGGGTCCGCCCGGCCACCCCGGCGAGCCCGCGGGACAGCACGGCGGTCGGGACCTTCGGGGCGCCGTACGCCCGGATCGCGTCCGCGAGCCCCGGCACCTCGTAGTCCAGCACGGCGCGGGTGACCTCCGGGGTCGCGTCCGTGGGCGAGATCCCGGTGCCGCCGGTCGTGATCACCACGTCCGTGCCGGCCGCCACGGCCTCGCGCAGGGCGGCGCCGACGGGCTCCCCGTCCGGCACCACGGTCGGGTCGTCCGTCTCGAAACCCTTGCCGCGCAGCCACTCCGCGATGATCGGCCCGCCCTTGTCGGCGTAGACGCCCTGGGCGGCGCGGTTCGACGCGGTGATCACCCGGGCGCGGCGCACCGCTGCCGCGTCCGTCCCCGGGGACTCGAGCTCGCTCACGAGCGGTCCTCCGGGCGGGTCCAGGAGCCGGTCTTGCCGCCCTCCTTGCTCTCCACGCGCACGGCGTCGAGCACGGCGGCGGGGTCCACGGCCTTGACCATGTCGTGCAGGGTGAGCCCCGCGACGGCCACGGCCGTCAGGGCCTCCATCTCCACCCCGGTGCGGTCCGTGGTGCGCACGGTCGCCCGGATCCGCACCTCGGCCTCGCCGGGCTCCAGGTCCAGCGTGACGCCGCTCAACGCGATCGGGTGACAGAGCGGCACCAGGTCCGGGGTGCGCTTGGCGCCCATGATCCCGGCGATCCGGGCCGTGGCCAGCGCGTCGCCCTTCGGCAGCCCGTCCCGGCGCAGCAGGTCCACCACCTCGGCGGTGGTCCGCAGCACCCCGGTCGCGACCGCGGTACGGGCGCTCGGCTGCTTCTCCGAGACGTCGACCATCCGGGCGGCGCCGGCGGCGTCGACATGGGTCAGCTCCACGGGGGAGACCCTACGTGCGACGTGACGGCGGTCGCCGCCGGGGCCCGTTCGAAGTGTGATCTCAATCACAGCGACACAACCAAGACGTTCCGAATCCGAACCGTTTTCTGGCCGTTATACGTATCGCTGACCAGGGGAAACAGCGACTACCACAGATTCCGTCGGTCCGGAAGGCGGCGCGGGGACACGGTTCCGCTCCTGCTTTCGTCATCCGTCCGTCACACGTACGGTCGCTCCCGGCTCAGGCGGACTCCCCCATTGCCGCCCGGCCCCGGAACCGCAGCGCTCCCCTGTCCGGCGGTGACGGCCCCCGAAGCACGACGCGGGACAGGGACGGAACATCCGGCGGCCACCCACCGCCGTCGCCTTCCCCAGGGCGACATTCCGCAGGCGCCGCGACGGAGACGTGTCATGGCCCGTTACCGCGGCAAGCACCGCAAGCCGTCCACCGCCGGTCGCACGATCGCCCGCACCGCGCTGGCCGGTGCCGTCGCCGGTGCCCCCCTGGTCGTCCTCGCACCGTCGGCGAACGCGGCCACCGACTCGACCTGGGACCGTGTCGCCCAGTGCGAGAGCGGCGGCAACTGGAGCATCAACACCGGCAACGGCTTCTCCGGCGGCCTCCAGTTCACGGCGCAGACCTGGAAGGGCTTCGGCGGCGGGCAGTACGCCCCGGCCGCCCACCAGGCCACCCGCGCCCAGCAGATCGCCGTCGCCGAGAAGGTGCTGGCGAAGCAGGGCTGGGGTGCCTGGCCGGTCTGCTCGCGCAAGGCGGGCGCCACCGGCGAGTCGGCCACCCAGCGCACCGCTCCCGCCGCCCCGGCGCAGCAGGTCCGGCTGAGCGCCCCGGCGGTGCCGTCGACCGGCACGTACACCGTCAAGGCGGGCGACACCCTCGGCAAGATCGCGCAGGCGCACGGCATGGCGAACTGGAAGGACCTGCTCGCCAAGAACCCGGCGCTCACGTCCAACCCCAACCTGATCCTGCCGGGCAGCGTGCTCCAGGTCTGACCCTTCTCTCCAGGCCCTGGGACGCGCGCCCGGCCCCCCGCCCACCCCGTCACCGGACCGGTGGCGGGGTGGTCGCGTTCTCAGGAGGCGCCGCGGGCGCGGGCGAGCTGCTCGGGGGTGTCGACGTCGTCCGGGCTGGCGACGTCGCCGCACTCGACGAGCACCAGGTCCGGGTGTCCCTTCAGATAGCCCCGCGCCCCGGCGTCGCCGCGGGCCCCGGCCGCGACGGCGGCCCAGTGGTCCCGGCCGAGCAGCACGGGATGGGCGGGGTGCCCCGCGTAGGCCGCCCGGGCGAGCGCCCCGGGGGCGGCGAGGGCGGCGAGGCGGGCGACCGCCGCGGGCGTGACGCCCGGCAGGTCCACGAGGTGCACGACGACCGCCTCCGGGGCGGGGTCGCGGGCCGCCAGCGCGGCCAGGCCGGCGCGCAGCGAGGCGCCCATGCCCTCGGCCCAGTCCGGTGCGAGGACGACCGCCGTGCCGCTCGGGACCAGCGGGCGGACGCGCTCCGCCGCGGCCCCGAGGACCACGGTCGACGGCGTGCAGCCGCCCTCCGCCAGGACCCGCAGGGCCCGGCGGACGAGCGGCTCGCCCGCCAGCTCGACGAGGGCCTTCGGCCCGCCCATCCGGCGGCCGGCGCCGGCGGCGAGCAGCAGGCCCTCGGCCGGCACTACTTGTTGATCTCGGTGACGGGGTGCTCGTACGGGATCGTGTCGAGCGGGAACTCGACGTCGCCGAAGGGGGACATGTTCCCCTGCACCGGCCCGAGGAGCTCGGTCAGCGGGTGCTCGCCGTCCGGCAGGTCCGGCCAGTTCGGGTCGATGCGTCCGGCCTTCAGTGGCTTCGCCACGGCTCTCCTCCACGGTCTGTCGGGCACGTGCGACCCCAGTATCCCCGATCGGACGGCCGGGCGGGGCACCCGGCCCGACGCGACTACCGTGGAGGGCGATGACCGTCCCGCTGGTCGACTGGCTGCGTGCCCAGGACGACGAGACCCTGGCCGCGCTGCTGCGGCTCCGGCCGGACCTGGCCGTGCCCCCGCCCGCCGACGTCACGGTGCTGGCGACCCGCGCCGGGATCCGCGCCTCGGTGCACCGCGCGAGCGACGACCTCGACACCGTGGCCCTCGCCGTGCTCGAGGCCCTCGTCGTGGCCGACGCCGACCGGGTGGCCGCCGAGCGTGCGGAGATCGCCCGGCTGCTGGGCCCGGACGTCACCGCCGCGGCCCTCGACGCCGCCCTGGCCGCGCTGCAGGCCCGCGCGCTGGTCTGGGGGGACGAGGCGGGGCTGCGGGTGGTGCCGGCGGCCCGGGACGTCGTGCCCGCCTATCCGGGCAACCTGGGCCGGCGCGCGGGCGGGCCGGCGGCGTCGAGCGAGCTGCCGGGGCTGCTCGCCGGGCTGCCGCCCGAGGAACGCCGGGTGCTCGACGCGCTGATCGCCGGGCCGCCGATCGGCCGCAGCCGGTCCGCGGCGGAGCCGGACAGCCCGGTCGGGCGGCTGCTCGCCAAGGGCCTGCTGATCCGGCTCGACACCGAGACGGTGGAGCTGCCGCAACAGGTCGGGATCGCCCTGCGCGGCGACCGGCCGATGGGCCGGATCGAGGCCACCCCGCCGCCGCTGTCGACCCGGGAGCGGCCGGTGTCCCAGGTCGACGGGACCGCGGGCGGCGCCGCCATGGAGCTCCTGCGGCGTGTGGAGCGGCTCGTCGAGCTGTGGGGCACCGCCCCGCCCACCGTGCTCCGCTCGGGCGGGCTGGGCGTGCGGGACCTGCGCCGGACCGCCCGCGAGCTGGAGACGGACGAGGCGGGCGCCGCGCTGATCGTCGAGGTCGCCCTGGCCGCGGACCTGCTCGGGCAGAGCGACTCGCCCAATCCGGACTGGCTGCCCACGACGGCCGCCGACGCCTGGTCCGCGTCCGGGATCGAGCAGCGCTGGGTCGCGCTGGCGCGGGCCTGGCTGGAGCTGCCGCGCCTGCCCGGACTCGTCGGCCGCCGGGACGACGCCGACCGCCCCATCAACGCGCTCTCGGAGACGCTGCGCCGTCCCGTCGCGCCCCGGGACCGCAAACGCGTGCTGGCCGCCCTGGCCGACCTGCCGCCGGGCACCGCCGTCACCACCCCGGAGGCGCTGGGGGACCTGCTCGCGTGGCGCGCGCCGCGGCGGGGCGGGCGGCTGCGGGACGAGATCGTCCGGTGGACGCTGGAGGAGGGCACGCTGATCGGCGTCGTGGCCCTCGATGCGCTCGCCGAGCCCGGCCGGGCGCTGCTCGCCGCGGCGCCGGGGGAGAACGGCCCGGTCGTCGCCGCGTTGCGGGCCGTGCTGCCCGAGCCGGTCGACACCGTGCTCCTGCAGGCCGACCTCACGGCCGTCGCGCCCGGCCCGCTCGTCACGGCGCTGGCGCGGGAGCTGCAGCTGATGGCGGACGTCGAGTCCGCGGGCGGCGCGACCGTGTACCGCTTCTCCGAGGCCAGCGTGCGGCGCGCCCTCGACTCGGGACGCTCGGTCACGGACCTCAAGGACCTGCTCGAGGCCAAGTCGTCCACCCCGGTGCCGCAGGCCCTGACCTACCTGATCGAGGACGTCGGGCGTCGGCACGGGCGGCTGCGCGGCGGCGTCGCCTCGGCCTTCCTGCGCTCGGACGACGAGGTGCTGCTCTCCGAGGTCCTCGCGCACCCGGAGACGGCGGCGCTGGAGCTGCGGCGGATCGCGCCGACGGTCGCGGTGAGCCCCGCCCCGCTGGCGGAGCTGCTCGACGGGCTGCGGGCCGCCGGGTTCAGCCCCGCCGCGGAGGACGCCTCGGGCGGCGTGCTGGATCTGGGGCCGCGCGGGGCCCGCACGGACCCACGGCGGCCGCGGAACCGCGCGGTGCTCGCCGATCCCTCGGAGGAGCGGATCGACGCGGTGGTGGCCAAGATGCGTGCGGGCGACGCGCTGGCCGCGGCCCGGCGCGGGGCCGGGAACGCCTTGCCGGCCAACGGGTCCAGCCACACCCTGGCCACGCTGCAGGAGGCGGCGCGGGCGCAGCGTCAGGTGTGGATCGGGTACGTCGACGGCCACGGGGTGCAGGGCGAGCGGGTGCTCGCCCCGCTCACCGTCGGCGGCGGGATCGTCGAGGGGCGCGACGCCGTCGACGGGGAGGTCTATCGGCTGCCGCTGCACCGCATCACGCGGATCGCCCTCATCGAGAGCTGACCGTGGCGCCGGTCCCGGGCCGGGTGGGTGCCCGGTCCGTTGGGGCGGCGCGGGGACAGCGCCGGATCAGCGGCGGGCGCCGGCCGCCATGCGGGCGGCCATCGCGTGCTGGACCAGCGCGATCAGCGTCTGCTTCGTGGACTCCCGGTTGCGGGCGTCGCACATGACGATCGGGATCGACGGGTCGATGGACATGGCCTCGCGGACGTCCTCGACCCGGTGCGGCTGTTGGCCGTCGAAGGCGTTCAGGCCGACGACGTAGGGCAGGCCGCGGTCCTCGAAGAAGTCGATCGCGGAGAAGCAGTCCGCCAGCCGACGCGTGTCGACCAGCACGACGGCGCCGATCGCGCCGCGCACCAGGTCGTCCCACATGAACCAGAACCGGTGCTGCCCGGGCGTGCCGAACAGGTACAGGATCAGGTCCGAGTCGAGCGAGACGCGGCCGAAGTCCATGGCGACCGTGGTGGTCTGCTTGTTCGGCGTGGCGCTCAGGTCGTCGTGCCCGGCGCTGGCCTCGGTCATCACGGCCTCGGTCGTCAGCGGGTCGATCTCCGACACCGAGCCGACGAACGTGGTCTTGCCGACGCCGAAGCCGCCCGCGACCACGATCTTCGCCGAGATCGTGGTGGGCGTCGGGCCCGGCCGGGCTGCCGGGGACGGGCGGGACATCGCCGGGGTGACCGGCGGCCCGCCGACGGGGTAACTAGAGCCGACGGAGTCCACTCAACACCCTTTCCATCAGTGCGAGGTCCGGCTCGTTGCCGGTACTGCTCGCGGTCTGGTGCACGGTCACCACGCCGAGCCCGGCCATGTCGCCGAGCAGCACCCGGGCGACACCGAGCGGGATCGACAGCAGCGCGGCGACCTCGGCGACAGAGCGCGGCTGGTCGCACAGGTCGGCGACGGAGCGGTGCTCCATCTGCAGCATCGCCAGCTGCTCACGCCCCTGCGGGCTGGTCGAGACCAGCGTCTCGATGGCGAGGTCGAAGCCGGACTTGGTCCGGCCGCGGGTCCAGGCGTAGGGCCGCACCGCCGACGCCCCGGTCGGGACGGCGGGCGGGAGCGGCTCGTCCCGGACCGGTTCGATGGGGCCGGTCTGGTACCCGCCGTAGCCCGAGCCCGCGAACCCGGTGTCCCCCTGGGGACCCTGGGAGCCCTGGCTGTAGGCGACCTCGTTGGGGACCGGGCTGGGGGCCGGCGTGGCCGGGTACGCCGGCGGCGGGGCCTGCGGGGCCTCCTGCCGCTCGGCGTCCTCGTCCCGCCGGCGCCCCCACCGGCGGCGCTTGCGCGGGCGCCCCGAGTCGAGACTGAACCCGTTCATCACGTCGGCGAACGTCGGCTCCTGCTGACGCGGTGCGTCGTCGGGACCGCTGGTCATGAAACCTCACCTGCCTCGTGCCGGTCGTTCGTCGGACGGATGGACATGGGATCGGGCGCTGGGGGTCGACGCCGCGGCGTCAGGGCCCGAAGGAGCCCTGCAGCTCGGCCCGCAGCTCCGGGGTGAGCAGCTGGCCGACCCGGTCGACCAGCAGCGTCATCTCGTAGCCGATCAGGCCGATGTCGCAGCTCGGGGACGCGAGCACGGCCAGGCACGACCCGTCGCTGATGGACATGAGCAGGACGATCCCGCGGTCCATCTCCACGACGGTCTGCACCACGCCGCCCGCGTCGAAGCAGCGGGCCGCGCCCTGGGTCAGGCTGACCAGCCCGGACGCCACCGCGGCCAGCTGGTCCGCGCGGTCCCGGGGGAGCCGGTCCGACGCCGTGAGCAGCAGCCCGTCGGCGGAGACCACGATCGCGTGCGCGACCCCGGGGACCTTCTCCGCGAAGTTGGTGACCAGCCATCCGAACCGGCTGGGCTGGGTCTGTGGTGCGGTCACGCCGCGGCCTCCTCGACGTCGGTCGGGCCGGTGGGGGCGGCCGCAGGTGCGGTCTCCTGCCCGATCATCACTTCTCCTCGTCCTGCTCGGTCGTGCTCCGGGTCTGCCCGGTGCCGGCACCGCCCGCCGCCGACTGGCGGCGCAGCCGGCTCTCCCGGCCCTGCCGGACGCCCTGCTGGTAGCTCGCTAGGCGGCCACGGATGGCCTCGGCGTTGCGGGCCGGCCCCGAAGGCGGAGCCAGCACCGCGGATCCTGCCGCGCTGCCCGGGACGAGCCGCGCGCGGGGCCTGCGTTTCGGCAGCCCCGCTTCCGTGGTCTCGTTCGCGCCGCGCTCCGACTCGGCGGCCGCGGCCGCCGCGGTCGCGTCGGCGACCCGCCAGCCCTCGTCCGCCGCGGTGGCGAACCCGGTGTCGCCGCCGGCCGGGCGGTCCGTGCGGAGGGGGTCGGCCGGGGCCGACGCGCTCGCCGGAGCCGGGGTGCCCGGCGCGTCCTCGGTGCCCTCGCCGTCCGTCCAGCGGACCGGGACGGAGCGGTTCGAGCGGAACCAGGCCGACGCGATCTCCTCGAAGATCGGCGTGGTCTGGCCGAGGTCGAAGCGGGACGGCCCGCCGGCGGGCTCGCCCGGGCCGCCCGTGGGGGCGGTCGGGTCGGCCGGTGCGGCGCCGAACGCGTCGGCCGGGGCCGGGGTGCCGGTGCCGGGCAGGCCCGGGCCGGACGCGGCCGGGGTTGACCCGTTGCCGGTTCCGGCGGGGCCGATGCCGGTGCTGCCGGTGCCGGTGCCGTTGGGACCGACGCCGGTCGGGCCGGTTCCGGTGGGACCGGTTCCGGTGGGGCCGGTGCCGTTCGGGCCGGTCGGGGCCGGGGCCTGGGGACCGGGGGTCGGGCGGCGGGTCGGGAGGCCGGCCGGGCCGTTCGGAAAGCCGGTGCCTTGGCCGGCGGCCGTGCCCGGGGCGCCCGGGGTGCCGGTGCCGTAGGCGACGGGGCCGCCGTTGCGGTGCGGGCCGGGGCTCGCGGTCGGGCTCGTGGCCGGAGCCGGTCCCTGGGGCGCGGGCCCCAGGGACGCCGGGCCCTGAGGGGCCGGGCCCTGAGACGCCAGGCCCTCGGAGGCCCGGTTCTGGGTGGTCGGGTTCTGGGTGGCCGGGTTCGGGGCCGCCGGGATGTCGGCCGCCGCGGCCGGGTCCGCCGAGCTCTGGCCGGTGGTCCCGCCCGCGGGAGCGGTGCCGCCGGTCTGCTCCGGGCCCGGGATGGACGCGCCACCCAGGGCGCCCGCGCCGGTCGGCGCGGTGCCGTTGGTCCCGGTGACGTCGGACCCGATGCCGTCGCCGGTCCCGAGGCCGTCCGTGCCGGGGCGACGGGTCGACGGGGTCCGCGACTCGAAGCCGCCCGGACGGCGCAGCTGGCCGGTGGTGCTCGTGTCCGCGGGCGTGGAGGCCGAGAAGAGCGCCTCCGTGCCCTCGGTCGACGCCGACATCGGGCGGCCGGGCCGGCGCTGCGGCAGGCCGCCGGGGCCGGTCGGGTGGCTCGTGGGCCGATTGTCGGCGCCAGGCGCGACGCCGGGGATGCGCCGGGGCAGACCCTGCGAGCCCTCGACACCGGCGGCCGGAGCGGCCGGGGCCTGGCCGGCCCGGTCCCCGTTCGGGGCCTGGCCGGGCGTGCCCGGGGTGCGGCGCGGGAGCTCGACGCCCTCGGCGCCGGCCTGCGCGGCCGGACGCTCAGGCCGGGCCTCGGGCTCTTCGCCGCGCCGCGGCAGGGCCGACGGCGGTCGGCTGGGCCGCTGCCCGCCGTTCACGCCGGGCGTGCGCCGCGGCAGGCCCGCCGCGGTCGGCGGGACGGGCTCGCCGGTTGGACGGCCGCCGGTCGGCGTCCCCGCCTCGGAGTCGCCGGTCGCGCCCGTCTCGCCGGTCTGCTGGGGAGCCGCGGGCGCTGTGCTGCCCGTGGTGCCGGCCGACGTGGTGCCGGGAGTGCTGCCAGAGGTGCTACCGGGAGTGCTGTCGGCGCGCTCGGCGGCGGTGGTGTCGGTGCTGTTCGCGGCCCCCGCGCCCGGGGTGCTCGAGTCCGTGGTCCCGGCCGCGGAGCCCGAGGTCGGGCCCTCGGGCTGCGTGCCCTTGCCGGTCTCGTCGACCCGCCCGGAGCGGATGCCGGCGGCGCCGGTGAAGGCGGTCGCGGCGCCCGCGGCGAACGCGGCACCGGTGCGGCCCGGTCGGTCGGACCCGGCGCGCTCGCCGAGCCCGCTCCCCGCTGCCTCGCTGCCCGCTGCCTCGCTGTCCCGTGCCTCGGCGCCCGCTGCGACCTCGCCCGGTGCGGCGTTGGCCGATGCAGCACGGCCGTCGGTCTCGCTGCCCGGGGTCGCCGTGCGCTCGGTGGTGCCGGGCTCGGTGGTGCGGCCCTCCGGGGTGCGCCCCTCGGGTGCATCGCCGCGCTCGGTGGTGGAGGAGCCGGTCGGGCCGGACGGCGCGTCGCCGGACGTGGCGCCCGTACGCGCGGCCTCCGTGCCGGCCGTCGACCCGGCAGCGCTCTCGCGCTCCTCGTCCGCCTTCGCGCCGGACGGGGTCGCGCCGGACGGGGTCGCGCCGGCCTCGGCGGAGGTGCGGCCCGGGACCGCAGGACCCCGGCCGTTCGCACCGGGGGTGCCGGTGGTGCGGGGGTCGGCCGACGGCACGGTCGTGGCCGCGTCGGCGGTCGGCGAGATGCCGCCGGCCCCGATGACCGGGAAGCGGCTGGTGGCGGGCTCGTCCGCGTCGGTGTCCGCGCCGCTCGCGGCCGAACCCGTCGGCGGGGTGTGGTCGTCCGCCGGAGCGGCGCCGGGGGGGATCCGCTCGGTCTCGGTCGAGATGCCGTCCGTGTCGGCACGGTCGCTCTCGGCGCGGCCCGCGCTCTCGTCGGAGTCCTTGTCGGACTTGCGCAGGCCGGCTGCACCGGCGAGCCCGGCGGCGGCACCGGCCAGCGCGGCGCCGGCCGCGGCCACGCCGCGGCCGAGCTTCTCGCCCGGCCCCTCGGAGCCCGTCGACGGCGCGTCGTCCTGCCCCTCGCTGCGCGGCTGCGCCGCGTCGGTCGAGGAGTCGGCCGGCGAGTCGGCCGCCGGCGTGGCGGGACGCTCCTGCTCACGGGTGCGGTCGGTCGCCTCGCCCGGAGTGCCGCCCCGGGGCGTGCGCTTGGGCAGCGACGGCAGGTCACCCGGGCCGGACGCGGCCGGGCGCTCGCCGTGGACGGCGTGCCCGTTGGTCGGCCGGGTCGGGACGGTGGAGCCGTTCGGCGGCCGCCGCAGGCTCTCCACGGGCCACGGACCACGCTCCGGGCCCGCCGGCCGGCCACCGGGCGCCTGACGGCCGCCCTGCTTGTCCGGGGTGCGCCCGTCGGTCGCGGTGCCGCCCTGCTGGGCGGTCCCACGCTCCTCGCGCGTGTCCTGGTCCGACGGTGCGGTGGCCTCCGCCTCGTCCCGCCGCTCGGCCGGCGGCGTGGCCGCACCGGTGCCGAAGGCGTCGAAGCCGTCGTCCGGGCCGGAGCCATCCTGCGGGGGCACGCCCCCGGGCCGGCGCTGCGGCAGGCCCTTCCCGTTGAGCGGCGGGGTCGGCGGGCGACCGCCACCGAGAGCCGGGGCGGGGCTCATCGGCCCGTCGTCCCCCGCGACCAGCGAGGACAGCGACCGGGACTGGCCGGAGCCGTTGCTGCCCGGACGCGGCGCGGGGACGGTGCTCGGGGCGGGGCTGCCGCCGAAGGCGGACGCGCCCTGCCCCGCGGGGATGGCCGGCGCCGCGCCCGCGCGGACCGGCTGCCGGTCGATCGGCTCGGCCGACGGCACCAGCACGGCGGGCACGGTGACCGAGGCGGTGAGGCCGCCGGAGCCGCCGGTCATGCCGCCGCCGAGCCGGATGCCCAGCCCGTGCCGGTTGGCCAGGCGGCCGACCACGAACAGGCCCATCCGCCGGGACGCCGAGACGTCGACCGCGGCCGGGGAGGAGAGGCGCTGGTTGGCCTCGGCGAGCTCGTGCTCCGCCATGCCGACGCCGCGGTCGGCGATCTCGACGAGCAGCGAGCCGTCGCCCGCCCGGGTCGTGCTCATGACGACCTGCGAGTCCGGCGGGGAGAAGTTGGTGGCGTTGTCGAGCAGCTCGGCCAGCAGGTGGACGAGGTCGCTCGCGGCGCGTCCGGCGACCGTCGCGACGGGCGGCGGCTGCACCACGACGCGCTGGTACTGCTCGATCTCGGACACCGCGGCGCGGAGGACGTCGACCACCGGGACCGGGGCGACGTTGCGCTTCGCGAGGTCGGTACCCGCGAGGACCAGCAGGTTCTCGCTGTTGCGCCGCATACGGGTGGCGAGGTGGTCCAGCTGGAAGAGGTTGGACAGCTGGTCCGGGTCCTGCTCGTTGCTCTCCAGCTGCTCGATCAGCTGCAGCTGGCGCTCGACCAGCGCCTGCGAGCGGCGGGAGAGGTTGACGAACATGTTCGACACGTTCGACTGCAGCGCGGCCTGGTCGGCGGCGAGGCGGATCGCCTGCCCGTGCACGGCGTCGAACGCCCGGGCCACCTGGCCGACCTCGTCCCGGCCCGCGAGCGGCACCGGCTCGACCATCGCATTGAGCGGCTGGCCGGAGCGCATGCTCTCGACGGCCTGGGGCAGCCGGCGCTCGGCGACCTCGAGGGCGGAGCGGCGCAGCACCCGCAGCGACCGGATCAGGCTGCGGGCGAGCAGCACGATGATCGCGACGCCGAGCAGCACGCCCAGCATGAGCAGCACGGAGTTGACGCCGGCCTTGTTGCTCGCGTCCTCCTGCGCCTGGGTGGAGGTGGCGGTCAGCTCGTCGGCCACGCCGGACCCGGCGCGCTCGACGACCTGGGCGGCCTGCTGGTACGCCGCGTCCCACGCCACCGGGTCCGCCTGCAGTGGCCGGTCGGTCGGGGTGGCCATGATCTGGGTCCGCAGCCGCTCGAGCTCGACGTTGGCCCCGTCCGTGGCGAAGTTGCCGTAGCGCGCGAGCTGCTCCGGCGTGAGACCCACCTGGTAGTCGGCGAAGGCCGTGCCGAACGCCGCGGCGGCGCCCGTGACGGTGATCTTGTCCTGCTCGCTCAGCCGGCCCGCGGCGATGGCGCCCGCGATCACGGTGTGCTGCAGGGCCAGGGCCTCGCGCGCCTCGCCGGTCGCGGTGAGCGCGTCGCCCAGGCCGCCGGCGTACGTGGTCTCGCCCTGGCGGACCAGCGCCCGCTCCAGGACGTCCGTGCGCTGGACGATGGTCGTGTACCGGGTGGTGACGTCGTCGACCGCTGCCGGCGAGCCCGCCACGTCCGTGCGCAGCACCGGGAGCTGGGTGAACCCGCCCTCGGCCTGCTGCAGCGCGGTGGTGCTGCTCGCGTCGAGCAGCGAGGGGTCGGCCAGCGCCGACCGCACCTCGCCGAGCTTGGCGTCGGTGTCCGCGGCGGCGGCCGCGAGCGCGCCGCGGTCGCCCGTGCGCCCGGCGGCGACGAAGAGCACGGCGCCGTTGCGCTCGGCCTGCAGCGCCTGCGCCGTGGCGGCGACGTCCTGGCGGATCTCCAGCAGGCGGTTGTCCCGGCCCAGCTGCTCGGCCACGCCTGCCTGGTCGGAGATGCGCAGGACGCCCAGCACCAGGGCCAGCAGGGTGGGCACGAGGCCCACGGCCACCAGCTTGGCGGCCAGGCTCCAGTTGCGGGGGTTCAGCCGCTCCGACCACGCGGGGTGGCGTTCGGTGCTGGTCACGTCAACGTCTCCCTGATGTGGCTCGCGACGACCTGACCGACCTTGACACGCGGACCCGACGATTCGCGCCCCGCGGGCACCTGGCGGAGCCGAGGTGCCCGTTGGTAGCGGCCAGTGGCCGAGCGGCTCGCACGCGTGTTCGGCGAGGCCGGGGGCGGTGCGGGGGAGCCGGCGGGGAGCGGGGCGGTGATCGTCTGGGCCTTCCGGTCGTGGACCGGCCGCGCGGCCGCGCCCGGCCGAGGCCGGGCCCTGGACGCCGCCGGTCCGCTTCTCCTGCAGTGGTTTCCGCGACACGCGGCCGCTGGGGAGGCCGCCCGCCCGGAACCGGGGATAGGATCGTCGTGGCACACGTACGTACTGCGGACAGTGCCCGGCCAGCATAGCCGGAGGTGGCGCGACGCCCGCCCTGGACGAACGACTCGTCCATCACCCCGATCGGGTGGCGCCGTCGCCGACCGCTCACCGTCCGTGGGAGACCGCCCGACTCACGACGAGTGGCGGGTCGTGCACCGATCGACACCCCCGAAGGGATCCGCGCGTGACCGACGGACCACTCATCGTCCAGTCCGACAAGACCCTCCTGCTCGAGGTCGACCACCCCGCCGCGAACGACGCACGGATGGCGATCGCCCCCTTCGCGGAGCTGGAGCGCGCCCCCGAGCACGTGCACACCTACCGCGTCACCCCGCTCGCGCTGTGGAACGCCCGGGCGGCCGGGCACGACGCCGAGCAGGTCGTCGACGCCCTGGTCCGCTTCTCCCGCTACGCCGTCCCGCAGCCGCTGCTGGTCGACGTCGTCGACACCATGGGCCGGTACGGCCGGCTGCAGCTGTCCAACCACCCCGCGCACGGCCTGGTCATGACCGCGCTGGACCGGGCGGTGCTGGAGGAGGTGTTGCGGCAGAAGAAGATCGCGCCGATGCTGGGCGCCCGGATCGACCCGGACACGGTCGTCGTCCACCCGTCGGAGCGCGGGCACCTCAAGCAGATGCTGCTCAAGGTGGGCTGGCCGGCCGAGGACCTGGCCGGCTACGTCGACGGCGAGGCGCACCCGATCCACCTGGTCCAGGACGGCTGGACGCTGCGGGACTACCAGGCCCAGGCCGTCGACGGGTTCTGGGACGGCGGCTCCGGCGTGGTCGTGCTGCCCTGCGGCGCGGGGAAGACGCTGGTCGGCGCCGCGGCGATGGCCCGGGCCAGGGCCACCACGCTGATCCTGGTCACCAACACGGTGTCGGGCCGGCAGTGGAAGCGCGAGCTGATCGCACGCACCAACCTGACCGAGGACGAGATCGGCGAGTACTCCGGCGAGAAGAAGGAGATCCGCCCGGTCACCATCGCGACCTACCAGGTGATCACCCGCAAGACCCGGGGCGAGTACCGGCACCTCGAACTGTTCGACTCCCGGGACTGGGGCCTGGTCGTCTACGACGAGGTGCACCTGCTCCCCGCGCCCGTCTTCCGGATGACGGCGGACCTGCAGTCCCGCCGCCGGCTCGGGCTGACCGCGACGCTGGTCCGCGAGGACGGCCGGGAGGGCGACGTGTTCTCCCTCATCGGGCCGAAGCGCTACGACGCCCCGTGGCGGGACATCGAGCAGCAGGGCTGGATCGCGCCCGCCGAGTGCACCGAGGTCCGGGTCACGCTCACCGAGAGCGAGCGGCTCGGCTACGCCACCGCGGAGGCCGAGGAGCGGTACCGCATGGCGTCGACGGCACGCACCAAGCTGCCCGTCGTCAAGGCCATCCTGGCCCGGCACCCGGACGAGCCGACACTGGTCATCGGCGCCTACCTCGACCAGCTCGACGAGCTCGGCGAGGTGCTGGACTGCCCGGTGATCCAGGGCTCCACGAAGAACCGGGAGCGGGAGGCGCTGTTCGACGCCTTCCGGGCCGGCGAGCTGAAGCGCCTGGTCGTCAGCAAGGTCGCCAACTTCTCGATCGACCTGCCCGAGGCCACCGTGGCCGTGCAGGTCTCGGGCACCTTCGGGTCCCGGCAGGAGGAGGCGCAGCGGCTGGGCCGGCTGCTGCGGCCCAAGGGGGACGGCCGGCAGGCGCACTTCTACTCGGTCGTGTCGCGGGACACCCTGGACACCGACTACGCCGCGCACCGTCAGCGTTTCCTCGCCGAGCAGGGGTACGCGTACCGCATCGTGGACGCGGACGACCTGCTCGGACCGGCCCTGCCCGAGGTGGGCTGACCGGAGCGTGACGACGGTTCCCCGGACGGGGGTACCGCCTCACCCCGATGCGGCCGTGCACCGAAAGGCCAGGTCGGGGACACTCGGTGGCGCAACCGTGACAGGGAGCCGAGGAATGTCCGTCGCCGGCTGGATCGTCGTCGGGGTGCTGGCCTGGGTGGCCGTCGCCCTGGTCGTCGCGGTGCTCGTCGGGCGGATGGTGCGGCTGCGGGACCGGCAGGTCCCCGAGGACCCCTTCCCGCATCCTGCGCCGGCGCCGGAGCAGGACCCGTCGTGGCCGCACACCGGCGGGCGCGCGCCCCGGACCCCCGAACCCCGCCGACCCCGGCGCTGATCCGGGTCGGTCTCCGGGAGGGATCCGGGGCCGACCCCGAGGTGCGGGCCCCGCGCCGCGGGCAGGCTCGTGGTCATGGAACAGCAGACCACCACCGCCACCCCCGACCAGCCGGCCGTCGTCCCCGCCCCGCGGGAGCAGAAGCCGTTCCGGCTGCACCGCAGCCGCTCCGACAAGATGCTCGCCGGCGTGTGCGGCGGGCTCGCCGAGAGCCTGAACGTCGACGCCGGCCTCATCCGGATCGCGCTCGTCGCGCTGACCGTGCTGGGCTTCGGGTTCGGCATCGTCCTCTACCTCGCCGCCTGGTTCCTCGCGCCCGAGGAGTGAGTCCCGGGTGAGCCCGGGGACGGGGCGCACCTCTGCACTTGGGTGTGTCGCAGCTCACCGGGTGTGTGTCATCGTCCGCGGGTGCGTCAGAACCCCGCGACCGAGCGGGCCGCCGAGCGGCGGCACCTGCTCGACCTGCTGCTCGCCGAGCGCGAGGGCCTGCTGTCCGTGTTGGACCGGGTCCTCGCCCTGCGGGGCACCGCCCGGCTGATCCGCGAGGCCGCCGGCGCCGACGCCGGCTTCCTCGGCGAGCGGGTGCCCGGCGGCGGCACCGTGATCCGCTGGACGGACGGCACCCGCACCGACGCCCTGCAGGACCTCGCGGTCGACGTCGGGCGCGGGGTGGGCGGCCGGGCCCTCATGCTCGGCGAGCCCGTCCGGGTGCGGGACTACGTGTCCGCCCCGACGATCACCCACGACTACGACGAGCGCGTCCGCCGCGAGGCCCTGGGCGCCCTCGTCGCGGTCCCGGTCCTGGACCGCGACTGCCCGCTGGCCGTCGCCTACGCCGGGCTGCACGGGCCGGGAACCTTCGGCGACGCCGCCGTCGACGCGCTGCGCCGGGCCGCGGACCGGGCCGTCCCGACCCTGCGGCTGGCCGACGCCGCCGCGGCCAACGTCGACGGCGCCGTCGCCGTCGAGCGCCGCCGGATGCAGGCCTCGCTGCACGACTCCGTTGGCGCGCTGCTCTTCTCGATCGGTGCCCAGGTCCGCGACCTGCGCGCCGACCTGCCGGACAACCCGGCCCTCGCCGGGCGGCTCACCCGGATCGAGGCCGAGGTCTCCGAGGCCTCCCGCGCCCTGCGGGAGGCCCTCCTGGCGTTGGCGGAGAGCTCGCCCGAGCGCGCGCTGCCCGTCGAGCTGGCCGAGCACTGCCGCAGCTTCCAGACCCGGACCGGCGTGACCTGCCGCTTCGTGCAGCTCGGCCCGGTCGCGCCGCTCGACGGCGAGCGCACCGCGATCCTCGTCGCCGTCGCCCGGGAGGGGCTGCTCAACGCCGAGAAGCACGCCGGCGCCAGCACCGTGATCGTCAGCCTCGCGCCGGACGACGCGGGCGGGGTCCAGCTCGCCGTGGCCGACGACGGCGGTGTCGCCGAACCCGCGACGTCGGTCGGGAGCGGCCTGGGCGTGCGGATGCTCGCGGCCCGTGCGGAGCGGCTCGGGGGACGGGTCGGCCTCATCCATGACGAGGACGGCGGCACCACCCTGCGGGTCGCCCTTCCGGCAGCCCCGGTGCTCCCCGTGCCGCCGGCGCGCCCGGTGCCCGGCCGGTGAGCGCCGCCCGGGTGATGGTCGTCGACGACCATCCCGTGGTGCGCGACGGCGTCGCGCTGCTCCTCCGTGGCGAACCGTCGCTGGCCGTGGTCGGGTCCGCCGAGTCCGGGCGGACCGCGCTCGACCGGGCCAGGGAGCTCCGCCCCGATCTCGTGCTGCTCGATCTCCGGCTGCCGGACATGCTCGCGCCCGAGGTCGTCGTCGGGCTGCGGGAGGTGTGCCCGGGGGCCCGGGTGGTCGTCTTCACCGCGCACGGCGACCACCACGGCATCCGGGCGGCGCTCGACGCCGGCGCCCACGGCTGCCTCGTCAAGGACGCGGCGGCGACCGACCTCGTCGCCGCCCTGCGCGCGGTGCTCCGCGGGGAGCGCGTGGTGGACCCACGCATGGTCCCGGCGGCCGACGCCGCCGCCTCGGCGCTCGAACGCACCGGCCTGACCCGCCGCGAGTACGAGGTGCTCCGGCTCGCCGCCCAGGGCCGGACGAACCCGGAGATCGCCGAGGCCACGGGCCTGACCCGCAACACCGTGAAGACCTACCTGCAGTCCGCGCTGCACAAGCTCGGGGCCCGCAACCGGGTCGAGGCGATCGGCAAGGCCAGCGAGGCGGGTCTGCTCTAGCCGCTCGGCACGTTCCGTGATCGTGACGTCCCGTTCGTCCGAACCTCTCCACCTGGGGGTGTGGCGAGTCGTGTGACCGGCACCACGATGTGCGCCGACCGGCCGCGCGGCCGGGGGAGGCGGTGCGACGGGTGCTGAGCGTGCGCGGGCTGTCGGTCCGCTACGGGCGGTCGGTGGGGGCCCTCGAGGAGGTGGACCTCGAGGTCGGCACGGACAGCGTGCTGGCGGTGCTCGGCGGCAACGGCGCCGGGAAGTCGACCCTGCTCCGCGCGGTGTCGGCCACGCTGCGGCTGCACGGCGGCGGGATCACGGCCGGTGAGATCCGGTTCCGCGACGAGCGCCTCGACCGGCTGGACCCGGCGGCGGTCGTGCGGCGGGGCGTCGTCGCCGTGCCGGAGGGCCGCCAGGTCTTCGCCCGGATGACGGTGGAGGAGAACCTGCGCGCCGGCGGGCTCGGTGCGCGCTCGGCGACGGTGCGTTCCGCCGCGCGGGAGCGCGTGGCCGAGCTGTTCCCTCTGCTGGCCGAGCGGTCGTCGCAGCGGGCGGGCCTGCTCTCCGGCGGCGAGCAGCAGATGCTGGCCATCGGGCGGGCGCTGATGTCCGGGCCCGAGCTCCTGCTGCTCGACGAGCCCTCGCTCGGCCTCGCCCCGCAGATGGTCGGCCGGATCGCCCGGATCGTCTCCGAGATCCACTCCCAGGGCACCGCGGTCGTCCTCGTCGAGCAGAACGCGACCATGGCGCTCGAGGTCGCCGACCACGCCGCCGTCCTCGAGGTCGGCCGGATCGCGCTGACCGGCACCGCCGCGGAGCTCGCCGCGAGCGACGACGTCCAACGCCTCTACCTCGGCGGGCACGCCGAGTCCGCCGAGCGGGCCGAGGCCGAGCAGGCCGAGGCCCTGGCCCACCGCCCGCGCCGGACGCTGACGAGGTGGGCCGGATGAGCGCCGCCGCTCCTCCGGACGTCCGGGAGGACGTCCGCACCCTCGCCGTCGACGACGTCACGCTGCGCTTCGGCGGGATCACCGCGCTGTCCGAGGTGTCCTTCGCCGTCCGGCCCGGCACCGTCCACGCGTTGATCGGCCCGAACGGCGCGGGCAAGTCGAGCTGCTTCAACGTGATCAGCGGCCTGTACCGGCCCACCGCCGGCCGGGTCCGGCTTGGCGACACCGACGTCACCGCCACCGCGCCCCACCGGCTGGCGGCCCTCGGCATCGGCCGCTCCTTCCAGAACATCGCGCTCTCGCCCGGCAGCACCGTGCGCGACAACGTCCTGCTCGGCCGCCACGCCCTGACCCGCGGCGGGTTCGTCAGCGGCGGGCTGCGGCTGCCGAGGACCGTCCGCACCGAGCGCCGGCACGTCGCGCGGGTCGAGGAGCTCTGCGCCTTCCTGGGCGTCGCCGACCGGCTCGACGTCCCGGTCGGGGCCCTCCCCTACGGCGTGGCGAAGCGGGTCGACATCGCCCGCGCGCTCGCCCTCGAGCCGACCCTGCTGCTGCTCGACGAGCCGGCGGCCGGCCTGAACGCCACCGAGACCGCCGAGATGGGTGTGACGATCCGGGACCTGCGGGACGCGTTGGGGATCTCGGTGCTGCTCGTCGAGCACGACATGGGACTGGTCATGGGCATCGCGGACCGGGTGAGCGTCCTTGACTTCGGGCGGCTGATCGCCGACGGCTCGCCCGCCGAGGTCCAGAACGATCCCGAGGTGATCCGCGCGTACCTGGGGACCGGCGGGGAGGAGGCGGAGTGAACACGTTCCTGCAACTCGTGCTCAACGGTCTGGGCAAGGGCGCGGTCTACGCCCTGCTCGCGCTGGGCTTCGTCGTGATCTTCAAGGCGACCGAGGTGGTGAACTTCGCGCACGGCTCGCTCGTGCTGATCGGCGGGTACCTCGTCTACGCGACCAAGGACGCGCTGGGCTGGCCGGCCGCGGCCGCGCTCGGGATCGTGTCGGCGGCGCTCGCCGCCCTGCTGATCGAGCGGCTGCTGATCTCGCGGGCCACCCGGGCCGACGTCAACAGCCTCGCGCTGCTGACGATCGGCATCGACGTGATCGTCA
Organism: Pseudonocardia sp. NPDC049154; assembly: GCF_040648315.1. Taxonomy (NCBI): domain Bacteria; kingdom Bacillati; phylum Actinomycetota; class Actinomycetes; order Pseudonocardiales; family Pseudonocardiaceae; genus Pseudonocardia; species Pseudonocardia sp. NPDC049154. Next base: position 14,905 of record NZ_JBEZDN010000026.1, on the reverse strand, counting down.
CCGAGGAGATCGTGCGCCGCCTGCGGGCGGACATCCCCTTCATCGGCGACCCGTACGACGCCCAGCCGCTGCAGTTCGCGGGGCTGACGGTGTTCCGGACCCAGCTGGTGGCGCTCGTCGTCGGGATCGTGCTGATCACGGCGTTCTTCCTGGCCTTCCGCTACTCGTCCTGGGGCGTCGCGATGCGGGCCCAGGCGGAGAACCGCGAGGCCGCTGCGCTCATGGGCATCCGCAGCTCGCGGGTGACCGCCACGGCCTGGCTGCTCGCCGGAGCGCTGGCCGGCGTGGCGGTCCTGTTCATGGCGACCCAGGACTTCTCCGGCGCCGGGCTCGGCCGCGGCACGCACGCGATCGCCCTGATCGCCTTCCCCGCCGCGATCCTGGGCGGGCTCGACTCGACCGTCGGCGCGGTCGTCGGCGGGCTGATCGTGGGCCTGACCGAGGCGCTGTCGGCGCAGTACGTGTCCTTCGAGTTCTCCAAGAGCGCGGTCTTCCTGGTGATGCTGCTGGTCCTCGTGGCCAAACCGAGCGGGTTGTTCGGGACGAAGGAGCTGTCCCGTGTCTGAGGTGACCGCGACCCCTCCCGAGACCGCCGAGGCGCCTGCGACGCCGGCACCCCGCCGGCCACGCAGCTGGGCGAAGATCGTCGGCGTCGCGCTGCTGCTCCTGGTGCTCGTGCTCTTCCCGGTGATCACGGGGACCGAGGTGGCCTACCTCAAGGCCGGGCAGTACGTCCTGATCGGCGTGGTCGGCGCGATCGGCCTGACCCTGCTCGTGGGGCAGGCCGGGCAGCTCTCCCTCGCGACGCCCTTCTTCCTGCTGGTCGGCGCGGTCGGCTACGCGGTGCTGGCCGGCGACTCCGGGGACTCCGGTGACCTGGTCGGGCTCGGCTGGCCGCCCCTGCTCGCGGCGATCGGCGCGGTCGTGATCTGCGGACTCGTCGGCCTGGCGTTCGCGCCGGTGTCCGGCCGGCTGCGCGGGATCTACCTCGGCGTCGCGTCGCTGTCGTTGGTCTTCCTCGGGCTGTACCTGGGCCAGTCGCTGGACATGCTCAGCGGCGGCACCTCGACCGGTCGGCCGCCGCCGACCTTCGAGCTGTTCGGCTTCCGCTTCGCCAACACGGAGCCGGCGCCGACGATCCTCGGCGTCGCGGTGCAGAAGCAGCAGCGGCTCTGGTACCTGTTCCTCGTCCTGGCCGTCGGCGCCTACCTGCTGGCCCGGGGCGCCGTGCGCAGCCGCATCGGGCGGGCCTGGCGCGCGGTACGGGACAACGAGGCCGCCGCGACCGCGATGGGCGTGCACGTCTCCCGCGTGAAGGCGGGGGTGTTCACCGTCTCGTCGGCCTACGCGGGCCTGGCGGGCGTGATGACGGCGCTGTGGCTCGACCTGGTCAAACCCGACGAGAACGAGTTCGTCGGCACCTACTCGATCACCGTCGCCATCGGCTACCTCGCCATGGTGATCATCGGCGGCCTCGGGTCGGTCCCGGGCGCCGTGGCCGGCGCCGTGCTGGTCAACGGCCTGCCGCAGCTGCTCACCCTCGGCGCCACCGAGTTCGGCTGGTTCTCCGGTGCCCAGTTCGGCGGCGCGTCCCCGGTCCTGATCAGCGCGTTCGTCTACGGCGTCGCCATCGTGCTGGTCGTGATGTTCGAACCCGGCGGGCTGGCGGCGATCGGCCGCAGGCTCGCCCACGTGGGGGCAGCCCGCCCCACCCGAGGAGGAGATCGACGATGATCGACAGGCGGAGGCGGCTGGCCGCGCTCGCCGGCGGACTCGCGGCCGGCCTGGTGCTGGCCGCGTGCGGCAGCACCGCGGACAACGCGTCGTCGGGCGGCGGGTCGGGCGGGGTCAAGACCGACAAGGGCGTCACGGACACGACGATCACCCTCGGCGTCATGACCGACCGCACCGGCGTGTTCAAGAACCTCGGCGAGGCCCTGACCGGCGGCAACGAGCTGTGGGTCAAGGACGTCAACGCCGCGGGCGGCATCTGCGGGCGTCAGCTGGCGCTCGAGATCGTCGACCACGGGTACAAGGCGGACACCGCGAAGACGCTCTACCCACAGCTCGAGCCCAAGATCCTCGGGATCACCCAGCTCGTCGGGTCGCCGGTGCTCGCGGCGCTCAAGCAGAACCTGATCGACGACAACGTGCTCACCGCGCCGGCGTCGTGGTCGTCGGAGATCCTCAACAACCCCAACGTCATGATGATCGGCACGACGTACGACCTCGAGATCATCGACGGCCTGGCCTACCTGCAACAGCAGGGCCTGCTCGCCGACGGCGACACCATCGGCCACATCTACATCGACGGCGAGTACGGCGGCAACGGCCTGCGCGGCTCCAAGTACTACGCGTCGAAGCACAACATGACGGTGCAGGAAGCGAAGATCACCTCCACCGACAACGACCTGGCCAACATCGTCACCGGGCTCAAGGGCGCCGGGGTGAAGGCGATCGTGCTGACGACGACGCCCGGGCAGACCGCGTCGGCGATGTCGAACAACGCCGCGCTCGGACTGAACGTCCCGGTGCTCGGCAACAACCCGACCTTCGACCCGGCGCTGCTGCAGAGTCCGGCCGCGGCGTCGCTGGACAAGCTGTACGTGGCGGCGTCGAGCGCGCCGTTCTCGTCGCCGACGCCGAAGGCGGTCGAGGTGGCCAACGACTACAAGGCCACCTACCCGGACAAGCCGAAGAACGCGGGCGCGCAGGCCGGGTACGTGGAGAGCCTGGTGTGGCAGTCGGTGCTGGAGAAGGCCTGCCAGAACGGCGACCTCACCCGGGCCGGGGTGCAGACCGCGCTGAAGTCGCTGACCTCGGTCACGACGGACAACCTGGTGGCGCCGCTGGACTACAGCATCCCGGGCGCCCCGCCCACCCGCGGCGTCTACATCGCCAAGGTGGACCAGAACGCCGAGGGTGGGCTGACGGAGGTCGCGCCGCTCTTCACCGCCCCCGACGCCCAGGGCTACAAGGCCCCGCACCAGCAGTCCTGACCCACCCGCGAGTCGGTACTTCTGGCAGCGCGAGTCGGTACTTCTGGCAGCGCGAGTCGGTACTTCTGGCAGCGCGAGTCGGTACTTCTGGCAGCGCGAGTCGGCGCTTTCGGGGTCACCGAGTCGGCGATGTCAGGAGGTCGGGAGATCGGGCCGGGGCGCTCACCGCGAGCGCCCCGCCCCTTCCGCGCCAGCGGCGGTCCTCGTCAGCGGTGGCCGGACATCACCGGCGCCGCCCCGACCAGTTGGCGAGCCGCTCGGTCGGGCCCGCGTCCGGCCCCGACTCGACCACGGATGCGAACGGGAAGTCCCCGCCCCGGCCCTCGGCAGGGATCATCTGCCGGGCGACCACCAGCATCGCCTCGGCCAACTCGGGGTCGGCCTCGGCGTCCTGCCCCGTGGCGACGGCGAGGTCCCAGCCGTGCACGAGCGTCTCGTTGACGTAGCCCCACACCGCACCGCGGCCGGGGCCGCTGCCCCACGGGACGGTGACCTCGCGGTCGAGCAGGGCGTCGTCGGACCAGACGGTCCACATCCGCGTCCGTGCCTCGGCGAAGGTGGCGGGGTAGTCGGCCGCGGGCGGGACCTGGAACGGCATCGTGAACGGCGAGCCGCCCTCACCGATCACGCGGATCTTGTCCACCGTCGCGACGAGGTGCCGGAGCAGGCCCTCGACGTCGAACTCGGGGCAGGGCGTCGCGTCGCGCAGCTTCTCCGGGCGCACCTCGGCGAGCAGCCCGGCGGCCCAGTCGAGGGCGGCGCGGTAGTGGGATCGGGGGTCCGTGACGATCTCGGTGGTGGTCATGGCGGCAACCCTCTCGCCGAAACACGACATCTCCTGTCGTGTATTTCTGGCAGGCTTCGGGCATGCGCGCGGACCGGCTGCTCTCGCTCGTCCTCCTGCTGCGCCACCGAGGCCGGATGACGGCGCCCGCGATCGCCCGCGAGCTGGAGGTGTCGACCCGGACCGTGCTCCGGGACGTCGAGGCGCTCTCGGCCGCGGGCATCCCCGTGTACGCCGAACGCGGCCGGCACGGCGGGTTCGCGCTGCTCCCGGGCTTCTCCACCGATCTGACCGGGCTGACGCCGGACGAGGCGGTGGCCCTGCTGACCTCACCCGCCCGCGCGACGTCGGACGCCCTCGGCCTGGGTGAGGCGTTCTCGTCGGCCATCCGGAAGGTGGTCGCGACGCTGCCCGAGGGGTCGCGCGAGGCGGCGACCGACGCGACCGGGCGGGTGCTGGTCCGGCGGGGCGGCTTCCTGCGCGACGCCCCCGAGCCGCCCGCCGCCGACGCCCTCCACACCGTGCAGCGCGCGGTGTTCACCGGGCACCGGTTGCGGATCCGGTACGCCGCGCGCGGGGAGGAGGAGGGTCGGTGGCGGACCGTCGACCCGCTGGGCCTGGTCGAGGCCGCGGGCGCCTGGTACCTCCTCGCACTCCACGACGGCGCCGACCGCACCTACCGCGTCTCCCGCATCGAGGCGGCGGAGGAGCGCGACGAGCCCGCGCGGCGCCCGACCGGTGTGGACCTCGAGGAGCTGTGGCAACGCCGGCGGGACGAGTTCCGTCGCGCCCTGCCCCACGTCGTCGCCAGGATCCGGGTGCGGGAGGAACGCCGGGCGGAGCTCGCCCGCACCGCCCTCTCGGTGGCCGACGCCGAGGACGTCGGGACCACTGAGGACACTGCAGAGACTGAGGTGGAGCCCGGTAGGGCCGGCCAGGGCGTCGAGGCCGGCGGCCGGTCTGTGGTGACCGCGGCGTTCGGCGACCTCCGGCACGCGGTCCGCGTGGTGTGGTCGCTCGCCCCCGACGCCGAGGCCCTCGACCCACCCGAGCTGGTGACCGCCCTCCGCGAGCGCGCCGTGGCCGTCGCCGCCGCCCACCGGCCATGATCGGGTGCGCCTGCTCACCACCATGTCACCAAGATCCATCCGGCGGTCACAAGAGCGCTCTCGCACAGACGCTCCCGTGACCCTCGGATCGATCACGGGAGCGGTGATCGACGCGAGCGGTACCCGAGCGTCGGGCACCCGACCGCACCGTGTCGCTCGGAAGGATCATGAACTGACCGCAGTTGGGAGCCGTCCAAGGGGCGTGCTGAATCGACCGTTCCGGGGCTCCGCGGCGGTGGCGGCCGGGTGGGTGACGCCCGGGCAGCTGCGCGGCCCCCGTTTCCACCGGCTGTTCTCCGACGTCTACGTCCCCGCCGCACCCGGACTCGACCCGTCACACCTGGCGGTGCGCGCCCGAGGCGCCTACCTGCTCGTCGAGGGACGCGGTGCGGTCGGCGGATGGGCCGCGGCCGAGCTGCTGGGTGCGTCGTGCGGCCCGGCGAACGCGCTCGTGGACCTCGTGGTGCCGGGCGGCACGCAGCGCGGACAGCCGGGCCTGCGGGTGCGCCGAGGCCGGCTCCTCCCGGAGGAGACCACGTCGGTCGACGGCGTGCCGGTGACCTCGGCCCGGCGCACCGCGTTCGACCTCGCCTGTCGCGGCCCGCTGTGGGACGGGATCGTGGCCGTCGACGCCCTGGCACGGGTCGGGGAGTTCGAGCCGAGCGAGCTGCTGGCGCTGCGGACACGACACCTCGGTGCACGGGGGAGCGCGCGCCTCCCGGAGATCGTGCGGCGCGCCGACCGCCGCTCGGGGTCGCCGATGGAGACGCGGATCCGGCTCGCGATCGGCGACGCCGGCCTGCCACGCCCGGTCCTCCAGCATCCGGTCGGCCCGTACGAGCTCGACCTGTCGTACCCGTTGCTCCTGCTCGCCTTCGAGTACAACGGCGGCGACCACCTCGAGCCGGAACGGGCACTGCGCGACCTGGCGCGGGAGGCGCACCTTGCGCGGGCGGGCTGGCGGGTGGTGCGCTTCTCGGCGGTCGAGGTCCACCGGCACCCGGAGCGTGTGGCGGCGAGGGTGCGCCGCGAGCTGGAGGCGGCCTGCCGGGCAAGGGGGTTCGACCCGGCCCGGCTGGCGGGTCACCTCTGAGCGTTCCGAATGATCGCTGCGAGCGGCACAGGAGCGCCTCCGCCCCGACGATCACGTGTCACTCGCAATGATCACAGCCCGCGAGAGTCACGGGACTGCTGTCGCAACAGCCGTAGGGTGACGCCCGGAAGGATCACCTGCTGGCCACCGCCGGCTGTGGTGGTGGCACGACTGCCCCGCGACCTGCGGATTCGTAGCGTCGAGCCCGTGACCACGACCCCGCACCACGGTCCCGATGCGGCTCGGGGGACCCCGCCCACCGCCCCACCCCTTCCCGCACCCCGCCTCCCCACCCACCCCGCCGGCCTGCCCGAGGGCGGGCCCGGGCCCCACGGGCGCCGGCCGGCGCCGTCGACGGTGCTGGCGACGCGGGTCGCCGGGCTGACCCTGACGATCCTCTGCGCCTTCTGGCCGGCCCTGTTCGGGCTGATGGGGATCGCGTTCGGGCTGGGTCTGGCCGACGCGGGCGGCGTGGTGTTCGGCGCGGTCATGGGCGCGGTCGCGATCGCCTGGCCGATCGGTTTCTGGTTCGCGACGAGCGGGGCGCGGCGGGTCTGGCCGGTGCTGATCGCGCTGGTCCCGACCTTCCTGGTGGCCGGCGGCAGCGTCTGGCTGTGGATCGCGGGCTGACCCCGAGAACGCCGCAGGGGCGGCGGGCCGAAGCCCACCGCCCCCGCGGGACGAACCAGGTGGCTGAACTCAGAAGTCCATGCCGCCCATGCCGCCGGTCGGGTCGCCGGCCGGAGCGGCGTTCTTCTCCGGCTTGTCGGCGATGACCGCCTCGGTGGTGAGGAACAGGGCCGCGATCGAGGCCGCGTTCTGCAGCGCCGAGCGGGTGACCTTGGCCGGGTCGATGATGCCGGCCTTGACCAGGTCCTTGTACTCACCGGTGGCCGCGTCGAGGCCCTCGCCGGCGGGAAGGTTGCGCACCTTCTCCGCCACGACGCCGCCCTCGAGACCGGCGTTGATCGCGATCTGCTTGAGCGGCGCCTCCAGGGCGACCTTGACGATGTTCGCCCCGGTCGCCTCGTCGCCGTCCAGGCCGAGGCCCTCGAACAGGCCCGCACCGGCCTGGATCAGGGCGACGCCGCCGCCGGCGACGATGCCCTCCTCGACGGCCGCCTTCGCGTTGCGGACGGCGTCCTCGATGCGGTGCTTGCGCTCCTTGAGCTCCACCTCGGTGGCCGCGCCCGCCTTGATGACCGCGACACCGCCGGCCAGCTTGGCCAGGCGCTCCTGCAGCTTCTCGCGGTCGTAGTCCGAGTCGGTGCGCTCGATCTCGGCGCGGATCTGGTTGACGCGACCGGCGATCTGGTCGGCGTCGCCCGCACCGTCGACGATGGTGGTCTCGTCCTTGGTCACGACGACCTTGCGGGCGGTGCCCAGCAGCGACAGGTCGGCGTTGTCCAGCTTGAGGCCGACCTTCTCCGAGATGACCTCGCCGCCGGTCAGGATCGCCATGTCGGCGAGCATGGCCTCGCGGCGGTCACCGAAGCCCGGCGCCTTGATGGCGACGGACTTGAAGGTGCCACGGATCTTGTTGACGACGAGCGTGGCCAGGGCCTCGCCCTCGACGTCCTCGGCGATGATCGCCAGCGGCTTGCCCGACTGCATGACCTTCTCCAGCAGCGGGAGCAGGTCCTTGACGGTCGAGATCTTCGAGCTGACGAGGAGGATGTACGGGTCCTCGAGCTCGACCTCCATGCGCTCCGCGTCGGTCACGAAGTACGGGGAGATGTAGCCCTTGTCGAAGCGCATGCCCTCGGTGAGCTCGAGCTCGAGCCCGAAGGTCTGCGACTCCTCGACGGTGATGACGCCTTCCTTGCCGACCTTGTCCATCGCCTCGGCGATGAGCTCGCCGATCTGCTTGTCGGCGGCGGAGATCGACGCGGTGGCGGCGATCTGCTCCTTGGTCTCGACCTCCTTGGCCGACTTCAGGAGCGCCTGCGAGACGGCCTCGACGGCCTTCTCGATGCCGCGCTTCAGACCCATCGGGTTCGCGCCGGCGGCGACGTTGCGCAGGCCCTCGCGGACCAGCGCCTGCGCCAGCACGGTGGCGGTGGTGGTGCCGTCACCCGCGATGTCGTCGGTCTTCTTCGCGACCTCCTTGACGAGCTCGGCGCCGATCTTCTCCCAGGCGTCCTCGAGCTCGATCTCCTTGGCGATCGACACACCATCGTTGGTGATGGTGGGCGCGCCCCACTTCTTCTCCAGGACGACGTTGCGGCCGCGCGGGCCGAGCGTCACCTTGACGGCGTCGGCGAGGGTGTTCATGCCGCGCTCGAGCCCGCGGCGCGCCTCCTCGTCGAACGCGATCTGCTTCGCCATGGGGGTGGTCCTCCGGTTGGGATGACTCGTCGGTTCGAACACGGCGCCCGCGACGGACGGCCGGCAACCCTGCGCCGGCCTCACCGGCCCGACCTGGCACTCCCGACAGGCGAGTGCCAGCGCCGTTTTTAGCACTCGGGGTGGGCGAGTGCAACCGAGCCCGGGCCGACCCGCCCGCGGTAGCGGCCCTGCGGCAGGATGGCCGGTGTGAGTGCCGCGAAACCGCCCCGCACCGTCGAGGAGCATCGGGCCGTCGTCGCGGCCCTCCTGCCGCCCACCGGGGTGGAGGTCGTGTCGCTCGCCGAAGCGCGCGGGCGGGTCCTCGCCGAGCCGGTCACCGCCGCGATCTCCCTGCCGCCCTTCGACAACTCCGCGATGGACGGGTACGCCGTCCGGGCCGCCGACGTGGCGGGGGCCACCGCGGACGCTCCGGTCACCCTGCCCGTCGCCGCCGACATCCCGGCCGGGCGCACGGACGTGCCGCCGCTGGAGCCCGGCACCGCCGCCCGGATCATGACCGGCGCCCCGGTGCCGGCGGGTGCCGACGCGATCGTGCAGGTCGAGCTGACGGACGGCGGCACCGACGAGGTGGCGATCTCCGCGGCACCCGCGGCCGGCACGCACGTGCGCACCGTCGGCGAGGACGTCCACGAGGGCACCGCGGTGCTCGACGCCGGCACCGTCCTCGGCGCCGCGCAGATCGGGGTCGCCGCCGCGGTCGGCCGGGCCACGCTGCCGGTGCGCCGCCGGCCGCACGTCCTCGTCCTCTCCACCGGCTCCGAGCTCGTCGCGCCCGGCGAGCCGCTCGCGCCCGGGCAGATCTACGAGTCCAACGGCGCCATGCTCGCCGCGGCGGTCCGGGACGCGGGCGCCACCGCGGACCAGCTCCGCTTCGTCCCGGACGACGTCGAGCAGTTCCGGAAGGTCCTCGCCGAGCGGATCGTCGCGGGCGTCGACCTGGTGGTGACCTCCGGTGGGGTGAGCGCCGGGGCCTACGAGGTGGTGAAGGACGCGCTGACCGGGCACGGCGTGGAGTTCGTCAAGGTCGGCATGCAGCCCGGGGGGCCGCAGGGCGCGGGCGTGGTCGAGTTCGGCGAGGTCAGCTGCCCGGTCGTGACGCTGCCGGGCAACCCGGTGAGCTCCCAGGTCTCCTTCGAGGTGTTCGTGCGGCCCGTGCTGCGCCGGGCGATGGGCCATCCGTACCCGGACCGGCCGGTCGTCACGGCCCGCTCGCGCGAGACCCTCCGCTCGCCCGCCGGGCGCACGCAGTTCCGCCGCGGCACGCTCGACGCGCGGGACGGCACGGTCGGCGAGGTCGGGTCGCCCGCCTCGCACATGCTCGCCGCTCTGGCCAGGGCGGACTGCCTGTTCGTGGTGTCGGCGGAGGCCACCGGCGTGCAGCCGGGGGAGGAACTCGAGGTGTGGCTGCTCGACAGCGGCCTGTGAGGGGCCTTTAGGGGGTACGGCGTGCCCCTGTCACCCGGAAAGTGGTACGCATCACATGCGGAGGGTGCAACACTTCGCCCCGCCCGGACGTCTTACCAGGTGAGTGTTCGGCCGATCGGTGCAGATCATCCAGTTCCTCGTGGATTGATCTGGACGATCGGTCGGGTGCTGGGGATACTTTCAGCGGGGGGCGGGTAACCACCTCTCGACGCACAGGACCTACCGCCCGTCGCTGGGGAGCGGACGAGCGGTTCCAAGGCCGGGGTCGCCGTCTCGGGGGATGGCGGCCCCGGCCCTTTGCTGTGACCGTCCAGTACCGCCCCCGGCCGTTGGGCCCGCAGGGGCCCCACCGCCAGGTCCCGGGATCGCAGTAGCGTGGCGCCCGCGCCCTCCCTCCCGCACCGGCCGGGAGACCGGGAGAACCGGCGTTGCCGACGAGGAGCCGCTGGCACCATGGCCGCGACCACCCCCGCGACCCCGCCCCCGGGCGCACCCGGGGCCGGCCCCCACGACAGGCCCGGGACCTCCGCGCTGCATCCGGCGGGTGCCCCGCCGGCCACCGGCGGCGAGAACCCGGTGCTGCACGCCGCGAAGCTGGTGCGCGAGGCCGTCCCGCCGCTGCACCCCGGCGGCCGCCCGGTCATCGCCGCCGTCGCGGCCGCGGCCGGCGCCGTCCGGCTGCTCACCGGCCGGGGCACCGGCGTGGGCCTGCTGGCCACCGCCGCCACCGCCGCCTTCTTCCGCGAGCCGCGGCGCGTGCCGCCGCCGCGCCCGGGCGCCGTCCTCGCCCCGGCCGACGGCACCGTCGCGCTGATCTCCGAGGTCGTCCCGCCCGCGGAGCTGGACCTGCCGCGCGAGCCGGTCACCCGGGTCAGCGTGTTCCTCTCCGTGCTCGACGTGCACGTCCAGCGCATCCCGATGCACGGCCGGATCCGCTCGGTCGAGTACCGCCCCGGCGCCTTCCTCTCCGCGGACCTGGACAAGGCGAGCGAGGACAACGAGCGCAACGCCCTGGTCCTGGAGACGCAGACCGGGCACCTGGTCGGCGTCGTCCAGATCGCCGGGCTGCTGGCGCGGCGGATCCGCTGCGACGTGAAGCCGGGCGACGAGGTCGCCGCCGGCGAGACCTACGGGCTCATCCGGTTCGGCTCGCGCGTCGACACCTACCTCCCGCCGGGCGTCGCCCCCGAGGTGTCGGTGGGGCAGCGCACCATCGGCGGGGAGACCGTCCTGGCGGACCTCGCCGTGGTGAAGGACGCCGTGGTGAAGGACGCCGTGGTGAAGGACGCCGTGGTGAAGGACGCCGTCGAGAAGGACCGGACGTGAACACCTACCAGGCGGGCGTGCGGCTGCTGCCCAACGCCGTCACCGTCCTCGCGCTCTGCGCCGGGCTCTCGGCGGTCAACTTCGCGCTGGCCGGCCGGTTCGAGCTGTGCATCGCCGCCGCGGGCGCGGCCGCGCTCTGCGACGCCCTCGACGGCGGCCTCGCCCGCCTGCTCGACGCCAGCAGCCGCATCGGGCAGGAGCTGGACTCGCTGGCGGACCTGGTGTCCTTCGGCGTCGCCCCGGCGCTGGTCATCTACATCTGGTCGCTGGAGGGGACCCGGCTCGGCTGGGTGGTCGCGCTGATCTTCGCCGTCTGCATGGCGCTGCGGTTGGCCCGCTTCAACACCCTGATCGACGACGAGGACCAGCCGCCGTTCGCCAAGGAGTTCTTCGTCGGGGTCCCGGCCCCGGCGGCGGCGCTCACGGCCGGCATCCCGCTCTACCTCTTCCTGCACTTCGGCCCGGGCTGGTGGTCGTCGCCGGTCACGGTCGGGGTGTGGGCGCTGTGCACCGCGGCGCTGATGGTGAGCCGCATCCCCACGCTCTCGCTGAAGACCGCGCGCGTGCGCCCGCGGTACGTCGCGCCGTTGCTCGTGCTGGTCGGCGTGGCCGCGGCGATCCTGCTGACCGCGCCCTTCCTCGGGATGGCGCTGATCGGCGTCGGCTACCTGCTGCTCATCCCGTACACGGTCTACCGCTACAAGTGGCTGGAGCGGCACCCGGAGGCGTGGGGCGTGCCGGTGCGCGAGCGCCGGGCCGTCGCCCGCGCCGCCCGGTCCGCCCGCCGGCTCGGCCTGCGGCCGCCGCTGCGCCGCCGGGTCGCCGGCCGGACCATGGCCGTCGCCCGCAACATGGGCGGGATGGTGCGCCGCCGCAGCGCGGAGGACCCCGTCGAGCCCTTCGACGGCGGGCCCGCGCGCCCGGTCCGGCCGATGCGCCCGCTCGGCCAGACCCGGCGGCTGCCCAGTACCGAGCGCCGCCGGGGCCTACGTCGTCGCTGACGGCCGTCGCTGAGCCCCGGCCCGACCCCGCAGCACGCCCCGGACGGATCGATACGGTGAACCGGTGCCCGTGATCACGCTGGTCGCCCGCCTCGCCACGTCCGCCGTCGACGCCCGGCGGGGCGTGGTGCGGCTCCACCCCGAGGTGCTCGACGCGCTGCACCTGCGCAGCTGGGACGCCGTCACCCTCACCGGCGCCCGGGTCACCAGCGCCCTCGCCGTCGCCGGCGAGCCGGCGGCCGCGCCCGGCCAGGCCCTGCTCGACGACGTCACCCTCTCCAACGCCGGCCTCACGGACGGGGCGTCCGTGGTCGTCGGGCCGGTGGCGGTGGCTCCGGCCCGGCGGGTGGTGCTCGCCGGCTCGCGGCTGGTGCGCAGCGCCGTCCCGCCGGCCACCGCCCGGCTCGCGCTGCTCGGCAAGGTCCTCACCGGCGGCGACGCGGTGTCCCTGCTGCCGCAGGACATCGCCCCGCCGCCCGGGGCGGACGTGCCGAAGGCCCGCCGCGCCCTCGCCGCCGCGATCGGCGGGGCCTGGACCAGCGAACTGGTCACGGTCTCGCAGACCGACCCGCCCGGCCCCGTCTCGGTGCACCCGACCACCGTCGTCGGCTGGCTGGACGGCCCGACCACGGCGGACTCCCCGACGGCCCCGGCCGCCGCGGCGCGGCCGTCGAGCAGGCCCGCCGCACCGCACCCGGCACCGCCCGCCCGGCCCGCCCCGGACGAGACGGCGGAGCCGACGCTCCCGCTCGACGCCCTGGTCGGCAACACCGCGCCCGCCCGCCGGCTCGTCGAGTGGCTGGAGCTGACCTTCTCCCGGCCCGAGCTGCTGGTCCGCCTCGGCGGCACGCCCCGGCTGGGGGTGCTGGTGACCGGGCCGGAGGGCGTCGGGAAGACGACGCTGGTCCGCAGCGTGGCCGGTGCGGTCGGCGCCGGCTGCGTGGAGCTGCCGGGGCCGGCGATCGCGGCGCTGGAGCCGGTGTCGGCCGCGGCGCGGGTGCAGGAGTGCCTGACCCGGGCCCGCGGCGAGGCCGGTGCCGGACGTCCGGTGGTCCTGCTGGTCACGGACGTCGACGCGCTGCTGCCCGCCGCCTCGCCGCCGCCGCTCGCCACCCTGGTCCTCGACGGGCTGCGGGAGGCGATCGGCACCCCGAACCTCGCCCTCGTCGCGACGACGGCGGCGCCCGAGGCCGTCGACCCGCGGCTGCGGGCCCCGGACCTGGCCGACCGGGAGCTCGGGCTGGGGCTGCCGGACGCGTCGGTGCGGGCGGACCTGCTGCGCCGGCTGCTCGCCGACGTCCCGCTGGCCGAGGACGTCGACCTCGCCGCGGTCGCCTCGCGGACCCCCGGCTTCGTGGTGGCCGACCTGGCCGCGGTCCGGCGCGAGGCCGCGGTGACGGCGGCGCTGCGCCACGGCGCCGGGAGCAGCCCCGCCGAGGTGCCCGCCCCGGCCGTGGTCGACGACGCCGCCCCCGGTCCGGTGGAGCCCGCGGCCGCCCCGGAGGCGGACGGCGCCCGGATCGAGATGGCCGACCTGCTGGGTGCGGTGGGGTCGGTGCGCCCGATCTCCATGTCCTCCACCGGCACCCTGCAGACCGGCGGCCTCACCCTCGACCAGGTCGGCGACATGACCGAGGTCAAGCAGGCGCTCACCGAGGCCGTGCTCTGGCCGCTGCGGTACCCGGACTCCTTCGCCCGGCTCGGCGTCGAGGCCCCGCGCGGCGTGCTGCTCTACGGCCCGCCCGGCGGCGGCAAGACCTTCCTGCTCCGCGCGCTCGCCGGGTCCGGGCAGCTCAACGTGTTCTCGGTGAAGGGCGCCGAGCTGCTGGACAAGTACGTGGGCGAGTCCGAGCGGGCGGTCCGCGAGCTGTTCCGCAAGGCCTCGGACGCCGCGCCGGCGCTCGTGTTCCTCGACGAGGTCGACGCCCTCGCCCCGCGCCGGGGCGGCTCCACCGACTCCGGCGTGGCCGACCGGGTGGTCGCCGCCCTGCTCACCGAGCTCGACGGGGCCACGCCGTTGCGCGACGTCGTGGTGGTCGGCGCGACGAACCGGCCGGAACTGGTCGATCCGGCGCTGCTGCGCCCGGGGCGCCTGGAACGGCTGGTCTTCGTGCCGCCGCCCGACGCCGAGGCGCGCGTCGACATCCTGCGCGCGGCCGGCCGCAACACCCCGCTGGCCGCGGACGTGGACCTCGCCGCCCTCGCCGCCGGCCTGGAGGGCTACTCGGCCGCCGACTGCGCGGCCGTGCTGCGGGAGGCCGCGCTGACCGCGATGCGGGAGTCGCTCGACGCCACCGAGGTCACCGCCGCGCACCTGGAGAAGGCCCGCCGGGCCGTCCCGCCGAGCCTCGACCCGCTGCAGGTCGCCGAGCTGGAGGCCTACGCCGCCCGCCGCGCCACGGACTGAACCCCTCGGAACGGCGAACGGCGCGCCCCGGGAGGGGCGCGCCGTGCGCTGGGGAGCGGATCGGTCAGTGGGGTGTCACTTGCCCTTGTAGTCCTGGGTGACGATGACGATGAGACCCGGGCTGGCGTCCTGGATGCCGTCGAAGCGCGGCTCCACGCGCAGCCCGTACTCCTGGGCCAGCCGGTCCGCCGAGGCCTGCTCGCTCGTGCCGGGCCGGTAGTAGACGGTGCTGCTCGGGATCACGCCGTACGGGTAGCCGGTGGTGTCGGTGACCGTCCAGCCGCCGTTGCGGAAGTCCGACGCGGCCCGGGCGGCCAGGCCCTCGACCGTGCTGTTGTTGTAGACGCGCAGCGGCAGCGTGGGGGCGGCCGCCGCGCCGCCGCCGTAGCCCCCGGCGCCACCCGCACCTGCG
>NZ_JBEZDN010000025.1:0-72824 GCF_040648315.1 Pseudonocardia sp. NPDC049154 | reverse complement strand
CAGGCCACCGCCCGGTGCAGGAACCCAGCGCAGGTGGCGTCGCGTTCGTCGGGGTGGGCTTCGACGTAGGCCAGCCGGGAGTGGTCATCCACGGCGACGTGCAGGTAGTCGTAGCCGAGCCCGCGGCCATGGACCGTGCGGCCGCGGACGGCTTCGCGGCGCCCGTGCAGCCGCCAGCCGCCGCCGTCGGGCACCCGACCGAGCTTTTTGACATCGACGTGCAGCAGATCGCCGGGGGCGCGGCGTTCGTAGCGAACCCCGGAGTGCCGGCGCCGGATCGGCTCACCGGTGATCGGGTCGGTGGCGGCTAACGGGGCGACGCCGTGGCGGCGCAACACCCGGCCGACGGTGGAGGCGACCAGCCCGAGCTGGCCGGCCAGGTACACCGGCCCGCGGCGGGCACTGGCGCGTAGCTGGAGGATCCGCTGTTCGGTCTCGGGCGGGGTGCGGGTGGGGCTGGTGTGCGGGCGCGAGGGGCGGTCTTCTAGCCCGGCCCAGCCCTCGGCGCGGAAGCGGCGGATCCACTTGTGCACGGTGGCCCGGGAGATCCCGAGCTGTTCGGCGATCCGCGCGGCCGGCCAGCCGCCCTGCCAGCGTTCGATGATGAGCCTGCGGCCGTGCACGGTGGTGCGCGCGTTACGGTGCCCCACGGAGGGCCTCCTCGGTGGTGAGTCGGTGCGTCAGACACACCCACTCCTCCCGGAGGCCCTCCCCTCGATCAAGCCGCCACGCCGGACGACCTGTCAACAACGTGATGGGTCGCTACACCTAGGCCGCGAGCTCCGGCGGGACCTCCTTGGAGCATAGAACAGGCTCCGGCTGCCGAGCCGGGTGGTGAGGTACCCCGGGGTCGACGACGCCGGGTCGCGGCTCGAGCGCGGCTGGGACCAGGGCGCGCCCCCAGCCCGGCGAGACCGGTGGGCTCGGGTTGTGCGAGACGCCAGTGAGGGGCACGGCGTCCACGTCCTGGTAGACGGCGCTCTCAGTGATCACCTTGGCAGTCCCCTGGTCGACGCGACCTGGCCATCATCGTCCTCCGACGCTACGAGCGCGCTGGATGCACACGTCGAGACCGCCTAAGCCCGTCGATCTTCGTCAAGCAGCTCTTCGTAGGCCAGCAAGGCACACGACCACCTACGGTCCGGTCACTATCGACTCACCTGCTGACTCCGACATCGACAAGGCGGCCGGACGTCGTGAACGCGCGACGTTGATCGCCCACGGGGTGGGTGACTGTGACACCGCCGCTTTCGGCGACCGCCGCGGCGTCGCTGGACGCAGCCGCGTCGACTCCTCGGGTCCAGGTCTAGCGTGTAGTTCGGGCTGACTGACACGCCCGTGGTCGAGCGGAGAGGACAGGGCTGCGGTGGCAGGGACCGGCTCGCGACGTCGCCTGATGGAGAACGAGCTGCTGGACAGGGCGGCCGGCCTGTTCGCCGAGCGCGGTTACGAGGGCACGACGCTGCAGGACATCGCCGAGGCCATCGGCATCACCCGCCCGTCGCTCTACAACTACATCAAGAGCAAGGACGAGCTGCTGGGCATGCTCGTCTCCGGGCTCACCGAGACCGCGGCCGTCGAGCTCGCGGAACTGGAGGCGGACGAGGGCAGCGCCGCGGACCGGCTGACCCGCTCGGTGCGCTCGGTCGCGCTGCGCGTGTGCGAGCACCCCGCCCGATTCCGGCTCCTCGACCGCTCGGAGCACCTGCTGCCGGCGACCTTCCGGGACCGGCACGAGTCCGCGAAGCGCGCGATCCTCGCCCATATGCGGGGGATCATCGCGGACGGAGTGGCTCGCGGCGAGTTCTGGCCGCTCGACGAGCGCACTGCGGCGCTGTCCATCGTGGGCTCCTGCAACTGGGTCGCCTGGTGGTACCGGCCCGACGCGCCGGACGCCGACCCACAGGCCCTTGCCGACCAGCTCGCCGAGATGGCCGTCCGGTCGGTCGCGCGGCCGGAGGCCCGGTCCAGCCCCGAGGCGGCGCTCGCGACCATCCGCGCGGACCTCACCTACCTGGAGAAACACCTCCGCTAGCCTTACGCGCCCCGACACGGCCGTCACCCCAGGAGGTGGCGGCCGTTCTTCGTGTCTTGACAGGTGTGACCGCGGCCTCTACGTTTCCGACTCGTCAGTTGTTTTTGCAACTCCAGAGTCGGAGGTGCGATGAAGAAGGTCTCCTCGCTCGACGAGATGGTCGCCGCGGTTCCGCCGCACGCGCTGGTCTCCTTCGGGGGCGGCGGGATGGTCCGCAAGCCGATGGCCGCTGCGGCGGCGCTCGCCGCGCGCGAGACGCCCGTCCGGCTGTCGGTCTTCCTCGCCGGCCCGGAGGTCGACCTGCTGCTCGGGGCCGGACGCGTCGAGCAGCTCGACTACGCCTACGTGGGGCTCGACGCGCTCGGTCTGTCCCCCAACTTCCGGTACGCCCGGGAGAAGGCCGGCCTCCCCGCCGTCGAGTGGACCGAGGCGATGTACATCGCGGGGGTCGAGGCCGCGACGCGCCGGGTGCCGTTCGCCCCGACCCTCAGCGGGCTGGGCGTGGACCTGATGGAGCTGCCCGGGATCCCGTTCCGCCGCTTCCCCTGCCCGCTCACCGGCGAGGAGCTGACGGCGGTGCCCGCGATCCACCCGGACGTGCTGTTCCTGCACGCCAACGAGGTGGACACGCTCGGCAACGTGCGGATCACCGGCGACGGCTTCCTCGACGCCCAGCTCGCCCGCGCGGCCCGGACGGTGTACGTCACGGCGGAGCGGGTGGTCGACCGGCTCGAAGGCATGTCCGAGCGCGAGACCACGATCTCCCGCCTCTGGGTGTCCGCGGTCGCCGAGGTGCCCGGCGGGGCCGGGTTCACGGCGCTCTACCCCGACCACCCGCTGGACTACGCGCAGGCCGGGGACTACGTGGCGCACTGCGCCGACCGGGAGTGGGTCCGCGCCTACGCCGCGAAGGGAGTCCCCGCATGAGCAGTGCGGTCGACCCGGAGTTCACCGTCGAGGAGCAGGTGATCACCGTCCTCGGCGACATCTACCGCGGCGAGGTGATCGCCGTGAGCGCCACCGTCTGCGGGGACATCGCCGCCCGCCTGGCGAAGGCCCTCTACGCCCCCGAGATCGTTCTCATGGCCGGCGGGAGCATGGCGGGCTTCGACTGCGTCCCCACCCCGAAGGTGCTCAACGACGAGTGGATCACCTCGCCGACAGCGGCCCGCGGCTCGGACTGGACCGAGGCGTTCGACTTCATCTCCGCGGGCAAGTACGCGATCACCATGGGCCCGGTCCAGGTGGATCGCACCGGCTCCTGCAACATCTCGGTGCTCGGCGACTGGCGCAAGCCCAAGGTCGCCATGATCGGCTCGCGCGGCATCCCCGACGACATGGTCCGGCTCGCCGGGATGACCTTCCACGTGCGCAAGCACACCCCCCGCGCGCTCGTCGAGAAGGTGGACTTCCGGTGCGGGCTGGGGTTCGGGCCCGACCGCGACCGGCTTGGGCTCACCCTCGGAATCCCGCGGATGCTGGTCACGAACCTGGGGGTCTTCGACTTCGACCGGACGGGGGCCGGCATGCGGGTGCGGTCGCTGCACCAGGGCGTGACCTTCGAGGACGTTCAGCAGGCCACCGGGTTCGAGCTGCTCCCTCCGGACGGGACGATCCCGGCCACCCGGCCGCCGTCGGAGGAGGAGCTGCACTGGATCCGCGAGCGGCTCGACCCGCTCGGGGTGCGCCGGCTCGACAGCCCGTCCCCGCCTCCCGGGCTCCTGGCGGAGCTGGCCGAGCGCGAGCGGGAGCTGCTGCCGTGAGCTGGGACTTCAGCACCGATCCGGAGACCGAGCGCGAGCTGGCGTGGATCCGGGAGTTCATCGACACCGAGGCCGTGCCGCTGGAGGCGCTCGACCTCCCGCGCGAGGAGTTCGACCGCGTCGCCGCGCCGCTGATCGCGCAGGTCAAGGAGCGCGGGCTGTGGGCGGCGCACCTCGACGAGGCACACGGCGGCACCGGCCGCGGACAGCTGCGGCTGGCGCTGATGAACGAGATCGTCGGCCGGTCGCGGGTCGGCCCGCTGCTGTTCGGGACGTCCCCGCCCGACTCCGGCAACCTGGAGCTGCTCGCCGCCCACGGGTCGCCGGAGCAGCAGGCGCGCTACTTCGAGCCGTTGTTCGCCGGCACGGTCCGCTCGGCGGTCGCGATGACCGAGCCGGGCGCCGGGGCGGACCCGACCCTGCTCACCACCCGGCTGGTCCCCGACGGGGGCAGCTGGATTCTGAACGGGCACAAGTGGTTCGCCACCAACGCCTCGCTCGCCGACTTCCTGCTGGTGATGGCGGTGTCGGATGCCGATGCGGCGCCGCGGGACCGGGCGACCGTGGTGATCGTCGACCGGGACACCCCGGGCATCGAGATCCGCCGCGACATCGCCACGATGGAGAACCCGCACCCGAGGCCCGCGCAGATCGAGAACCGCTGCGAGGTCGTCTTCACCGACGTCCGGCTCCCGGCGGGTGCGGTGCTCGGCGAGCAGGGCCGCGGGTTCGCGATCATGCAGGAGCGGCTCGGCCCGGCCCGCCTGCACCACTGCATGCGGTGGATCGGCCAGGCCCAGCGGGCGTTCGAGATGCTCTGCGAGCGCGCGACCTACCGGTTCACGCATGGGTCCGTGCTGGCGGACAAGCAGACGATCCAGAACTGGATCGCGGAGTCGGCCGCCGAGATCGCCGCGGCGCGGCTGCTCACCCTGCACGCCGCGTGGAAGATCGACACGCTCGGAGCCAAGGCGGCCCGGACCGACATCGCCCTGATCAAGTTCCACGGCGCGAAGGTGCTGCACGACGTCGTGGACCGGGCCGTGCAGGCCCACGGCTCGCTCGGGTTCTCCGCCGACCTGCCGCTGGAGTCGATGTACCGCCGGGCCCGCGCCGCCCGGATCTACGACGGGCCCGACGAGGTCCACCGGCAGAGCGCGGCCCGGCTCCTGCTGCGCGACCACAAGCCCCCCGCCGACGGCGTCCCTACCGAGCACCTGCCCACGATGCGCCGAAGTGCCCGGCGCCGGTTCGCCCTGGATACGGAAGGTATTGCATGACCCCCGAGATGGAGACCGTCCGCTACGAGATCCCCGAACCGGGAATCGCCGTGATCACCCTCGCCCGGCCGGAGAAGCGCAACGCGCAGGACGTCCGGATGACCTATGAGCTCAACACGGCCTTCGAGCAGGCCGCCCGGGACGACGCGGTGAAGGTGATCGTGCTGGCCGCCGACGGCCTGCACTTCTCCGCAGGCCACGACCTGCGCGACGTGGTGTGGCACCCGGAGTTCGACCAGGTGGGTACGTGGGGCGGCTACGGTGAGCCCGGCGCCGAGGGCTGGGTCGCTCGCGAGGAGGAGATCTACCTGGAGATGTGCGCCCGCTGGCGCAACATCCCCAAGCCCACGATCGCGGCCGTGCACGGCCGCGCCATCGGCGGCGGCCTGATGCTCGCCTGGGTCTGCGACCTCATCGTCGCCTCGGACGACGCGGTCTTCGCCGATCCCGTCGTCGCCATGGGGGTGTGCGGGGTCGAGTGGTTCGCCCACCCCTGGGAGCTCGGGCCGCGCAAGGCCAAGGAGCTGCTGTTCACCGCGGACTCGTGGGACGCGGAGGAGGCGCACCGGCTCGGCATGGTCAACCAGGTCGTCGCGCGCGCCGAGCTCGCCGAGTACACGATGGACCTCGCGCGGCGGATCGCCGCGAAGCCGATGTTCGCGCTGCGGCTCACCAAGGAGGCGGTCAACCAGGCCGTCGATCTGCAGGGCCAGCCGTCCGCGATTCGGGCGGCGTTCTCGCTGCACCAGCTCGCCCACACCCACAACCTGGAGCGGTACGGGATCTGCCTGGACCCGGCCGGCATCCCGCCCGCCCTGCAGGAGACGTTCCCCGCCGCCGAGCCCGGCGACGAGGTCCGCGAGAAGCGCCGCGCCGACCGGGGTGCGCGAGCATGATCGCTACTAGACACCCACGCACCGACGCGCGGAGAGGCCACGACATGTC
The DNA here is from genome assembly GCF_040648315.1 of Pseudonocardia sp. NPDC049154. Classification (NCBI taxonomy): domain Bacteria; kingdom Bacillati; phylum Actinomycetota; class Actinomycetes; order Pseudonocardiales; family Pseudonocardiaceae; genus Pseudonocardia; species Pseudonocardia sp. NPDC049154. The sequence goes on along the minus strand of NZ_JBEZDN010000025.1, from coordinate 66,801 downwards.
CTATGTGATCGGAATCGACGTCGGGGGCACGTTCACCGACGCCGTCGCGGCCCGCGACGACGGCACCATGGTCTCGACGAAGACCCCGTCGACCCCGCCGGACTACGCCGAGGGCGTGGTCAACGTCCTGGAGGACCTGGCCGGGCGGATCGGCACGGACCTCGAGGGGCTGCTCTCGGACACGTCCTACGTGGCCCACGGCACCACCTCCACGCTGAACGCACTGGTGATCGGTGACGTCGGCCGCGTCGGCTGGCTGACGACCGTCGGACACCGCGACTCGATCTACATCATGAACGTGGTCGGCCGATACGCAGGCCAAGGCCCCGAGCAGGTGCAGGACATCCTCGCCACCCGCAAGCCCGCCCCGCTCGTCCCCAAGCGGCGGGCGAAGGAGGTGATCGAGCGGATCGACTACAAGGGCTCGGTCATCGTGCCGCTCGACGAGGACCACGCCCGCCGGGCGATCCGCGAGCTGCTGGCCGAGGACGTCGAGGCCATCGCAGTGTCCACGCTCTGGTCCTTCCGCAACCCCGCGCACGAGCGCCGGCTGCGCGACCTCGTGCACGAGCAGGCCCCGGGCATGTACGTCACGCTGTCCAGCGAGCTCTCCCCCCGCATCCGCGAGTTCTCCCGCAACGCCACCACGATCATGAGCACCCAGGTCGGGCCGACGCTCTCGCGCTACCTGGAGCCGCTCACCGACCGGCTGCGGGGTCACGGCCTGCGCGGCCCGCTCCTGGTCATGCAGGGCACCGGCGGCACCCTCGCCGCGCAGGAGGCGCCCAAGACCGCGATCACCACGGTCGGCTCGGTGCTCTCCGGCGGTGTCACCGGCGCGACCCGGCTCGCCGAGCAGCTGGGGCACCGCAACGTGATCTGCACCGACGTCGGCGGCACGACGTTCCTCGTCGGCCTCGTCGTGGACGGCGCCCCGCTGCAGACCACCACCACGGTGATCAACCAACACATCATCGACGTCCCGATGCTCAAGGTGCAGGCCATCGGCTCCGGCGGCGGCGCGATCGCCCACCTCGACGCGGGCGGCAACCTGCGGGTCGGCCCGCGCAGCGCCCAGGCCGTCCCTGGCCCCGCCTGCTACGACCAGGGCGGCACCGAGCCGACGGTCACCGACGCCGACCTCGTGCTCGGCATCCTCAACCCGGACAACTTCCTGGGCGGGCGCAAGAAGCTGTCCCTGGAACAGGCCCGGGCGGCGATCAAGGAGTACGTCGCGGACCCGCTGGGGCTCGACGTGGAGGCGGCCGCCGCCGCGATCTTCGCGGTGCAGAACGCGCAGACCTCCGATCTGGTACGCAAGGTCGTCGTCGAGTCCGGGGAGGACCCCCGCGACTTCGTGATGTACGCCTTCGGCGGCGCCGGCCCGGTGCACTGTTTCGCCTACGGCGCGGAGCTGGGCGTGCAGTCCACCGTCGTCCCGCTCGGCCCCTCGGCCGCCGCGTTCTCCGCCTACGGCCTCGCGGCCAGCAACGTCGGCGTGGTCAAGGAGGTCTCCGAGCCCGGGACGTTCCCGGTGCCCGCGCTGGCCGTGACCAAGACCTTCGAGGACCTCGAGGCCGAGGCCCGGACCGCCCTGGAACGCCAGGGCGTGGACCTGGTGGACATCGAGCTCCGCCGCGAGGTCGACGTCCGGTACACGATGCAGCTCGCCGAGCTGCCGACCCCGGTCCCCGCGGGCACCCTGACCGACGCCGACCTCGCCGACGTGATCTCGAACTTCGAGACCCGCTACGCCCGGACCTTCGGCGAGGGCACCGGCTTCTCCGCCGCCGGGTTCCAGTTCATCACCTACCGCGTCCACGCCACCGGCGTGCTGCCCTCGACGGTCACCCTGCCCGACGCCGACCCCGCCGACGGCGAGACCGTCGAGGACGCGCTCACCGGCACCCGCCGCGCCCTGCTCGATCCCCGGCGCGGCGTCGAGGACACGCCCGTCTACGACTACCGCAAGCTGCACCCGGGCCACCGGTTCACCGGGCCCGCGATCGTCGAGGTGCCCACGACCACGGTCGCCGTGTCGCACTCCGACACGGCCGAGATCGACCGCTTCGGCAACCTGGTCCTGACCCACAGCGTCCTGCCCCACGCCACCGAGGAGGCCTGATGACCCACCCGGTTCCCGGCTCCGAGATCTTCAACAGCCGCCCCGTCGATCCCGACGTCCTGCGCGCGGGCGTGCCCCCCCACCTGCGCCTGCACACCGTGGGCCAGGACGCGGTCGACAACCTGGACCCGCTGACCTACGAGGTCGTCCGGCACCGCCTCTGGTCCGTCACCGACGAGATGGGCGAGACGCTCAAGCGGATGTCGGGGTCGGTGGTCGTCACCGAGGCCAACGACTTCGACTTCGCTCTCTGCGACGAGGTGGGCCAGGAGGTGCAGATCGGTCTGTACAACACCTTCCTCTCCGCCTCGCTCGATCTCGCCGTGTACTGGACGCTGCAGAACCGCGCCGAGAACCCGGGCATCGACGAGGGCGACATGTTCCTCTGCAACGACCCGTGGGTCGGCGGGGGCCTGCACCAGAACGACGCCACCGTGTACGCACCGTTCTTCTTCGAGGGGCAGCTCTTCGGCTGGTCCTCGGCCGTGGCCCACCAGCTCGACGTCGGCGGGGTCGCGCCCGGTTCGTGGACCCCGCGTGCCCAGGACGTGTTCTGGGAGTCGCTGCCCACTCCGCCGATCAAGGTCGTGCGGAACAACGTGCTCCAGCGCGACGTCGCCGAGATGTGGACCCGGCGTTCGCGCACCCCCATGCTGCTGTCGCTGGATCTGAGGGCCAAGGTCGGCGCGAACATCACGGCCCAGACCCGGCTGCGCCGGCTGCTGGAGACCTACGGCCCGGACACCGTCAAGGCCGTGATGAAGCGGATCATGGACGACGCCGAGGAGCGGCTGCGCGCCAAGCTGCGCGAGCTGCCGGACGGCACCTGGCACGCCCAGGGCTACCAGGAGCACTCCGGGCAGGGCGACCGCGGGATCTACAAGATCGTGCTGGCCATGACGAAGTCCGGCGACACGCTCACCTTCGACTTCCGGGGCACCGCCGAGCAGACCGGCATGATCAACTGCCCGTACTCCGGGGTCCGGGCCGGGATCATGTCCGCGCTGCTCCCGGTGCTCGCCGGGGACATCCCGTGGGCGGGCGGCGGGCTGATGCGCTGCTTCGACATCATCGCGGACGAAGGGACGATGATCAACGCGTCCTTCCCGGCCGCCGTCGGCAAGGGGCCGGTCGGCCCGGCGTGGGCCGCCGGCAACCTCGTCAACGAGTGCCTGGCCAAGATGCTCGACGCGCGCCCGGCCTCCCGCAAGTCCGTGCAGTCGGTGTGCGGCGGGACCTTCGACATGGTCGCGCTCGCCGGCGTCGACCAGCGGCAGTACCCGTTCGTCTCGCTGGTGATGGACACGATGGCCGGCGGCTACGGCGCCGGCGTCGACCGGGACGGTGTGGACACCGGCGGCATGTTCGTCATCCCGATGGGGCGCGCGCCCGACGCCGAGATGACCGAGTTCACCTCCCCCGTTCTCCTGCTGTGGCGGCGCGAGGAGACGGACTCGGGCGGCCCCGGCGCGCAGCGCGGCGGCGTGTCCGGCTCGGTGTGCATCGTCCCGCACGACACGCCGGCCCCGCTCGGCGGCGTGTTCTCCGGTTCCGGCAAGGCCACCACCATGAACGCCGGCCTGGCCGGCGGCTACCCCGGCAACACGCAGCTCGACATGGTGCTGCGCGGCGCGGACGCGTGGAACCTGCTCGCCGCGGGCCGCGTCCCGCGCAGCCTCGAGGAGGTCGGCGGCACCCGCGACATCATGGGCGGCGAGGTCGAGACCGGGATCGGGCTCGGGGACGCGATCTTCGTGCACTGGCAGAGCGGCGGCGGCTACGGCGATCCGCTGCGGCGGGACCCGGCGGCCGTGGCCGAGGACGTGATCGAGGCCAAGGTGTCCGCGGAGGCGGCGGCCGACGTCTACGGGGTGGTCCTGACCGCGGACGGCGAGGTCGACGCCGCGGCGACCGAGGCCCGTCGCGAGGCGGCGCGTGCCGAGCGGCGCAGCGCGGCGGGGATCACCGGGGCCGCCGCGAGCGCGGCGTCCACCGTGGAAGGTGCGGAGCTCGACGCGAACCAGGTGCTCGACGGCGCGACCGTCCGCTGCCGGCACTGCGGCACCGGCCTGGGCACGTTCGGCGAGGCCTATCTGGCCGCACTGCCGCGCCTCGAGACGGCACCCTCGGGCGCCGGCCCGCACGTGTGGGCGGACCCGTCGACCTATGTGGACGAACCGGTGGTGTTCCGCCAGGTGCTGTGCCCGGGCTGCGCGACCGCCCTGCTCAGCCAGGTCGTGCCCGCCGACCACCCCCTGCCGGCCGACACGTTCGCGGGGCAGCACGCCCATGCCCACTGAGGTTCCCGCGGTCCCGCGGGCCGAACGACCCTTCCCGGCGTGGCCGGCCGACCGGGCGGCTCGCTACCGGTCGGCCGGTGCCTGGACGGACACCTCGATCGGTGCCGAGCTGGCCTCCACCGCGCTCCGGTTCCCGGACCGGACCGCGGTGGTGGACGCCGAGCGGCGGCTGACCTACGCCGAACTCGACCGCTCGGCCACCGCGGTGGCGCTGGGCCTGCTCGACCACGGCTTCGTCCCGGGCGACGTCGTGGTCGTGCAGTCGGCCAACGTCGTCGAGACCATCGTCGCGTTCTACGGTCTGGTGCGGGCGGGCCTGGTGCCCGTCTGCGCACTGCCCCAGCACGGGGAGCGCGACATCGCCGATCTCTGCACGATCTCCGGCGCCCGCGCCCACCTCGTGCAGGCGGACTGGGCGCGGTCCGACCTGCCCGCGGCGGCCGCCCGGCTCCGCGACACCCACGGCACCCGCGTCCTGACCGTCCGCGGGCGGGTGCCCGGGGGCCTCGCGCTGCAGGACCTGCTCGACGGACCGGTCGAGCGGGCCCTCCCCCGGCCCGATCCCGAGGGCCTCGCCGTGCTGCAGCTCTCCGGCGGCACGACGGGCACCCCGAAGCTGATCCCCCGGGTGCACTGCGACTACGTCTGCAACGCCCGGGCCTGGGTGGAGCGCTGGGGCTGGGACGAGCACGTCGTCTCGATCCACGCCCTGCCCGTCGTGCACAACGCGGGGGTCGCGCTCAGCGTGCTGCCGGCCATGCTCGCCGGCGGCACGCTCGTCCTCGCCCCGGGCGCGGACGCGGCCACGATCGCCCGCACGATCGAGCGGGAGGGCGCCACCGACATGGTGGCGAACGCGACCGTCGCCTACCGGCTGCTCGAGTCGCCGGAGGCCGACGCCGGTGCGCTGCGGACGTTGCGGCGCTTCAGTGTCGGGCCGCAGACGCCCGAGTACGCGGCGCGCCTGGAGTCGGAGCTGGGCATCCGGGCGATCGGGGTGTTCGGCATGGGCGAGGGGCTGATCATGTGCACCCCGTGGGACGCCCCGTACGAGGCCCGGCTGACCACCGTCGGCACCCCGATCCACCCGCTGGACGAGGTCCGGATCGTGGACGACGAGCTCCAGGACGTCGCCCCCGGCGAGGTCGGCGAGCTGATCTGCCGCGGCCCGTACACGATCCCCGGCTTCTACGCCGCGCCGGAGCACAACGCCCGCGCCTTCACCGAGGACGGCTACTACCGCACCGGCGACCTCGCCCGCGCCCACGACGTCGACGGCACGACGTTCTACTCGATCGAGGGGCGGATCAAGGACAACGTCAACCGCGGCGGCGAGAAGATCCACGCCGACGAGATCGAGCGGCTGCTGGTCACCCACCCCGCCGTCGCCGAGGTGGCCGTGGTCGGCATGCCGGACCCGGAGCTGGGCGAACGGCTCTGCGCCTACGTCGTGCCCCGGGCCGGGGCGGCGGCCCCGACGGTGCCCGACCTGGCGGAGTACCTGCTCGGGCTGGGGCTGGCGAAGTTCAAGCTGCCCGAGCGCGTGGAGGTCCGGGACGCGCTGCCGGTGACGAACGTCCGGAAGGTCGCCAAGAAGGCCCTGCGGGAGGACATCGCGGCGATCCTGGCGAGGGAGCGCGGATGACCACCCTGCCCGTCGGTCGGCTCGGCCCCTGGCTGCGCGGTCGCCTGGGCTTCGAGCCGCCGTTCACCGCGGAGCTGGTCGCCGGCGGCCGGTCCAACCTCACCTACCGCGTCACGGACGGCGCGGGCCGGCGCGTCGCGGTGCGCAGGCCCCCGGCGAAGGTGGAGGTCGCCGGCGCGCACGACATGGCCCGCGAGCACCGCATCCTGTCCGCGCTGCACGGCTCCGCGGTCCACGTCCCGGCCCCGCTCGCGCTGTGCGAGGACCCCGATCCGATCGGCGCCCCCTTCCTCGTCACCGAGTTCGTGGACGGCGGCGTCCTGCGGGACACCGCCGCGGCCGCGACCCTCGACCCGCGGGCCCGGCGCAGCCTCGGGTTCGCGCTGGTGGACCAGCTCGTCGCGCTGCACCGGACCGATCCCGCCGCGGTCGGGCTCGACGACCTGGGCCGGCCCGAGGGGTACCTCGCCCGGCAGCTGCGCCGCTGGTCCGGGGTGATCACCGGCGCGGAGAAGACCTCGGAGCTGTTGCGCGAGGGTCACCGGGCGCTGCGGGCCGGCCTGCCCGCGTCCTTGACGGCCCTGCTGCACGGGGACTTCCGGCTGGACAACGTGATCGTCACGGCGACCGGGGAGATCCGCGCCGTCCTGGACTGGGAGCTCTCCACCCGGGGCGACCCGCTGACCGATCTCGGCTGGCTGCTCCTGTACTGGCAGCCCGGACCCGAGCTGGGCTTCCTCCCCGGCGGCAGCGAGCTCGAAGGCTTCCCGACCGCCGCCGAGCTGGCCGAGCGCTACGCCGCCGGCACCGGCGCCGACCTCGGGAGGCTCGACTACTACCGGGGCTTCGCGGCCTGGCGGCTCGCGGCGATCACGCTGGGCGTGCGCGACCGGTACCGCAGCGGGGCCGGGGCGGGGTCCACCGTGGACGTCGACCGGCTGGACACCGAGGCCGAGCTCCTCGCTGCCGCCGCCCTGAACCATCTGTGAGCCCCCTCCGACCATCCTCCGCAACCACGAGGAGACACCCATGCCCGACGCCGTGATCGTCTCGGCCGCCCGGTCCCCCATCGGCCGCGCCGGCAAGGGAGCGCTCGCCGGGATGCGGCCCGACGACCTCGCCGCGGCGATGGTCCGCGCCGCTCTCGAGAAGGTGCCCGCCCTCGAACCGGACCGGCTCGACGACCTGATGCTCGGATGCGGCTGCCCCGGCGGCGAGCAGGGCTACAACATGGCGCGGGTCGTCGCCGTCCTGCTCGGGCTCGACTCCGTGCCGGGCACCACCGTGACCCGCTACTGCGCCTCCAGCCTGCAGACCCTCCGCATGGCGTTCCACGCGATCCGGGCCGGCGAGGGTTCGGCGTTCGTGGCGGCCGGCGTGGAGACGGTGAGCCGCTTCGACAAGGGCTCCAGCGACTTCCTGCCGGACACCACCAACCCGCTGTTCGACGCCGCCCGGGCCCGCACCGAGCAGGCGGGCCCCTGGACCGACCCGCGCGGCGCCGGCGAGCTCCCGGACATCTACATCGCCATGGGCCAGACCGCGGAGAACGTGGCGCAGCGCTACGGGGTGAGCCGCGCGGACCAGGACGAGTTCGCCTGCCGCAGCCAGAACCTGGCCGAGAAGGCGATCGCCGACGGCTTCTGGGCGGCCGAGATCAGCCCCGTCACGACGCCCGAGGGGACCGTCGTGAGCGCGGACGACGGGCCGCGCGCGGGCGTGACGACCGAGAAGCTCGCCGGGCTCCAACCGGCCTTCCGGCCCGACGGCACGGTGACCGCCGGCAACTGCTGCCCGCTCAACGACGGCGCCGCCGCCCTCGTCGTCACCAGTGACGCCGAGGCGCAGCGGCTCGGCCTGACCCCGCTCGCCCGGATCGTCGCCACCGGTGTGTCCGGGCTGAGCCCGGAGATCATGGGCGTCGGGCCGGTACAGGCCACCCGCAACGCGCTGGCCACCGCGGGCATGAGCCTGGACGACGTGGACCTGGTGGAGATCAACGAGGCCTTCGCGGCGCAGGTCCTGGCCTCGCAGCGGGAGCTGGGCATCGACCCGGAGAAGCTGAACGTGAACGGCGGGGCGATCGCCGTCGGGCACCCGTTCGGCATGACGGGCGCCCGGCTGACCGCCACCATGCTGAACTCGCTGCGCCACCACGACAAGGAGACCGGGCTGGTCACCATGTGCGTCGGCGGCGGGCAGGGCATGGCCGTGCTGCTGGAGCGGCTGACATGACGACGGCCACCGAACCACCGCTGCTGTTCACGCCGCTGCGGCTGCGCGAGCTGACGGTGCGCAACCGGATGTGGGTCTCCCCCATGTGCCAGTACAGCGTCGCGGAGCGGGACGGCGTGCCCACCGACTGGCACCTCGTCCACCTCGGCGGGCGAGCGGCGGGCGGGTTCGGGCTGGTCATGACCGAGGGGACGGCGGTCACCCCGGACGGGCGGATCAGCCCGCAGGACACCGGCCTGTGGAACGACGCCCAGGCCGAGGCGTGGGCCCGGGTCGTCGCGTTCGTGCACCGGCAGGGCGCGGCGGCCGGGATCCAGCTCGCCCACGCCGGGCGCAAGGCGTCGACCTTCGCCATGGCGCTCAAGCGGGACGGGACCATCCCCGCGGCCGACGGCGGCTGGACCCCGGTGGGCCCCTCCCCCATCGCGTATCCCGGGCTCGACGTCCCGCACGAGCTGACCCACGACGGGATCGCCGCGGTCGTCGCGGCCTTCGGCGCCGCGGCCGCCCGGGCGGACCGGGCCGGCTTCGACCTGCTCGAGCTGCACGGGGCCCACGGCTACCTGATCCACCAATTCCTCTCCCCGCTGTCCAACTTCCGCACCGACGGCTACGGCGGCTCCTTCGACAACCGCACCCGGTTCCTCCGGGAGGTCGTGGCCGCCGTGCGCGCGTCCTGGCCGGAGGGCAAACCGCTGTCCGTCCGGTTCTCCGGCAGCGAGTGGGCCGCCGGTGGCTGGACGCTGGAGGAGACCGGGGAGCTCGCCCGCCGGCTCGGGCCGCTCGGCGTCGACCTCGTCGACGTCTCCTCCGGAGGGGTCGTCGCGCCGCAGGAACGGGTCACCGTCGGCCCCGGCTACCAGGTCGGGTTCGCCCGGGAGGTCCGCAAGCTCTCCGGGCTGCCGACGGCGGCGGTCGGCATGATCACTGAACCCGCGCACGCCGAGGACATCCTCGTCGAGGGCTCCGCCGACGTGGTCCTGTTCGGACGGGTCGCGCTGCGCGAGCCCGCCTGGCCGTTGCGCGCCGCCGCCGAGCTCGGAGTACCGCGGGACGCGGCGCCGTACCCCACCCAGTACCTCAAGGGCGCCTGGCCCCGCAGCGGCCCGGTCCGAGAACGAAGGAACGCCGACCGATGACATCTGTAGGAATCGTCTACCACAGCGGGTTCGGGCACACCGCCGCGCTCGCGCGGGCGGTCGGTGAGGGCACGCTCACGGTGCCGGGGACCACGGCGCGGCTGGTCTTCGCCGAGGACGCGGCGCGGGACCCGAACGTGCTCGACCCCTACGACGCCCTGGTCCTGGGCTGCCCGACCTACATGGCCGGTCCCTCGGCCCCCTTCAAGGCGTTCCTCGACGCCACGTCGGAGATCTGGCTGAAGCAGGGGTGGAAGGACAAGCTGGCCGCCGGCTTCACCAACTCCGGCGGCTACAGCGGCGACAAGCTGAGCACGCTCGTGCAGCTGATGCTGTTCGCGATGCAGCACGGGATGGTGTGGGTGGGCCTGGGCCTCCCCGACGGCGGTGGCTCCGGCTCGGCGCCCCCGTACAGCCTCAACCGGCTCGGCGGGTACGCGGGCGCGATGGCGAAGTCCGACACCGACCTGGGCCTGGAGGGCACCCCCGACAGCGACCTGGCGACGGCGGCGGCGCTCGGGCGGCGGGTGGCGGTGTGCACGCAGCGCTGGCAGCGCGTGCCGGAAGAGGTGGCGCGATGAAGATCCTGGTGGTCGGCGGGGGCCCGGGCGGGCTGTTCCTCGGCATCCTGCTCAAGCGCGCCCGGCCGGACCTGACGGTCCACGTGGTCGAACAGAACCCGGAGGGCGCGAGCTACGGCTGGGGCATCGGGCTGACCGACTCCGCCCTCGACGCGCTGCGCCCCTCGGCCCCCGACGTGGTCGACGACCTCGCCGCCGACATCGACGTCACCGACCAGATGGAGGTCGGCCTCGACGGCGAGACGCTGCGGGTCACGGCGTCCACCTTCTCCCGCACCGGGCGGATCCAGCTGCTGGCTACCCTGCAGCGCTGGGCCCGGTCCGAGGGCGTGACGTTCGCCTTCGATCAGCGCCTCGAAGACCCCACGGAGCTCGAGGGCTGGGACCTCGTCGTGGGGGCGGACGGCGTCAACAGCCGGGTGCGCGACATCTTCGCCGACGTGTTCAAGCCGGAGATCAGCTACGGGAACAACTGGTTCGCCTGGTACGGCACCTCGCGGCTGTTCACCGCCCCGTCGATCATCGTGCTGCGACGCCCGGAGGGCGTGGCCGTCAGCCACGCCTCCCAGTACGCCGCCGACCGGAGCAACTTCGTGGTCGAGCTGACCCCGCGGGTCTTCCGCTCCGGGGGGTTCGAGAACCTCGACGAGGAGGAGTCCCGGCGCCGCTGCGAGGCGATGTTCGCCGACTCGCTCGACGGGCACCCCCTCTACACGAACAAGTCGCTGTGGTTCCAGCCGAAATTCGTCCGGTGCACCGGATCGTGGAGCCACGAGAACGTCACCCTGCTCGGCGACGCGCTGCACACCGTCCATCCCTCGCTGGGCTCGGGCACCCGCTTCGCGATGCGCGACGCCGTGTACCTGGTCGATGCGCTGAAGGCCGCCGAGTGGGACGTGTCCCGCGGGCTGCGCGGCTACGAGGAGAGCCGGCGGAGCAACGCCGAGGCCTTCCAGCGGGCGGCGCTGCGCAGCATCGGCTGGTACGAGGGCCTGCAGACCCGGCCGCCCCGCGACCTCACCACGATGACGCTGGAATACATCATGCGGACCGGCCGGGTGCGCTACGAGCAGTTCCGCCGCAACAACCCGGAGATGATCCGGGCGTACGAGGAGCTGCGGTAGGGCCGCATCTCAGGGCCGGTGGGTGCCGGGCACGGAGCGGGACCACAGCAGGCCCTCGACGCCGTCGAGGAAGGTCCTGCTCACAGCCTCCGGCTCCGCCAGGCAGCCGGCCACCATCGCGCCGTCCCGCAACATGACGAAGTGCCGGCCCACGGGCTCCGCCGGGCCTTCACCGACCCGGGACAACAGGTCGGTCACGGCGCCGAGGAACCAGTCGCGGTGCTCGGCGACGCGCCGGCGCACGGGGTGCTCGGGATCGAGGTACTCGGCGGCGGCGTCGAGGAAGGCGCATCCCTGGAAGCCCTCCCGCCAGATGTCCCCTGCGATGTCCGCGGCGACCGCGCGCAGCAGCTCATCGGCCGGCCCGCCCGTCTCCTCGGCCCCCGCGAAACGGGCCCGCAGGACGCGGTCGGCCTCCTCCAGGTACGAGACGACGAGGTCCTCCCTGCCCGGGAAATGCCGGTAGAACGTGGCCCGGGTCGTGTCCGCCTCCGTGATGAGACGGTCGACCCCAACCGAATGCAGTCCCTCGGAGTAGAAGATCCGGCTCGCCGTGCCCAGGAGCCGCGACCGCGCCGGGTCCGGTGCGCGGGTGAGTCACGCCTCACCACCGCGGTGAGGCCGGCCGGGTGCGGGCCGGTCGACAGCTTGAACGTGTCCACCTGGTGGGCTTGAGCCCGAAGGCCTTCCGGATCCGCCCCACGGTCGACCGCGACAGGCCGCTCTCGGCGGCCATCGACGCGCGCGACCAGTGCGTGGCCTCGGTCGGGGTGCGCTCCAGGGAGCCACCACGACCTGCTCGATCTGCTCGTCGCTGATCGTCCGTGGGGCGCCCGGGCGGGGCTCGTCGGACAGCCCGTCTAGGCCTGCGCCCACGAAGCGGGCCAGCCACTTGCCGACCGTGACCGTGTGACAGCCCACCTCCTGCGCGATCGCGGTGTTCGACAGCCCCTCGGCCGCGGCCAGCACGATCGTGCTGGGCAACGCCAGCGCCTGCGACGACTTCGCCCGCCGCGACCACCGGATCAGCGTCTCGCGCTGCTCGTCGGTCAGAGTCACCTCGGCTACCGGCCGGCCCCTACTCGGCACGACCAGCCAGCCGACTGATAACTACTTCGACCTGAAGAAGTAGCGGCTTCCTAGGCTTCTGACCTGCGCAGATGGGGCGGCGCGCCTCCCGTGATCAGGGGCGTATGACCGGGAGAATGGCCTGCTAGCGGCGGTGAGCAGGGGAAACGGGGCCTGATGCTGCGGACACATGCAGCCGAGGTGAGTTTGTGGGAGCGGTGCTTCCCGAGGAGCTGCTGCGGCTGCCCGAGGAGCTGGCCTGGTCGACGCGCTGCTGGATGATCCGGTGTTCTTCGCCCCGTTTGTGGCGTTCTTCGATCCACGGCTGGGCCGGCCGTCCACGCCGATGGAGGTCTACCTGCGGTTGATGTTCCTCAAGTCCCGCTACCGGCTGGGGTATGAGTCGCTGTGCCGCGAGGTGGCCGACTCGATCACGTGGCGGCGGTTCTGCCGGATCCCGCTCGACGGGCACGAGCCGCACCCGACCACGCTGATGAAGCTGACCACCCGGTGTAGCACCGCGGCGGTAGAGGGGCGCAACGAGGCGCTGCTGGCCAAGGCCGCGCAGGCGAAGCTGTTGCGCACCAGCTGGCTGCGCGCGGACACCACCGTGGTCCCGGCCGACGTGTCCTACCCGACCGACTCCGGGCTGCTGGCCCGCGCGGTGCGGCGGACCGCCGCGGCCGGGCGGCGGGTGCAGGCCGCGGGTGGGGCCACCCGCACCCGGCTGCGGGATCGCAGCCGCTCCGCCGGCCGGCGGGCCCGGGAGATCGGGGCGAAGCTGCGGCTGCGCGGCGCGCAGACCCGCGACGAAGCCCAGGCTGTGGTGCGCCGGATCACCGGTGAGCTGGCCGGGCTCGCGGAGACGGCCGCCGCCGAGGCCGAGGCGCTGCTGGTCAACGGCCGCCGAGCGCTGCGTCATGCCCACAGCGAAGGCGGCCGAACTCGCCGCAGCCGGCCTCGGCGATGCGGCCGCCGGCCGCAAGCGAGGACAGCTCGGCCGCGCCGTGAACGACCTCACTGATCTGTTGGATGCGACCCGACGGATCGCTGCGCAGACCCGCAGGCGCCTGTCCGGGACCACCCCGGACGGGGCGACGCGGCGGGTCAGCCTGCACGACGGCGACGCCCGCCCGATCGCGAAGGGCCGACTCGGCAAGCCGGAGGAGTTCGGCTACAAGGCCCAGGTCCTCGACAACGACGACGGCATCGTGTTCGACCACACCCTCGACACCACCGGGCGGAGATCAACACACCCCGCACGCCGCCCGGCCCCCACCCGCCTCAGCACGATCGGCCTTCTTCAGGTCGAAGTAACTAGCGAATTTCAGGCGTAGGACACTGGATGGGCTCATGCCACCGTCGTGTTGTGCCTCAAGCAACACACCGTCCGGGCTGAGCTGGTGAGCACGGCAGGGTTCGAGCCTGCGACCGCCTGGGTGTAGAGCGCGCATGACTACCCTCTCGGATCTCCTCCCAGCGATCACCGGTGATACCGAGGCTCGGCCGCCGAGCCCATCGGTCCTCGCAAGGGAATCTTCATCCCGACCGGTCTGATCCTTGAGGACCAGTCGGCAGGGTCAGCTCGATGCGCCCTGCAGCCCCTCGGTCATGGTGGGCGGAACGACCGTCGTCATCTCGACGTGGCGCGTGTCCCGCAGCCCTAAGGTGCAGAGCGTGCTCACCAGTGCCAGGAAGGCGAGGTAGAACCCGAGTGCGATGCTGCCAAACGAGTCGACGAGCACCCCAGCGACCAGCGGCGTGATCGCGCCGCCGAGTACGCCCGCGAGGTTGTAGGACAGGCCGGCACCGGTGTAGCGGTACTGGGCGCTGAACAGCTCGGGTAGCATCGCACCGACCGGGCCGTAGGCGAAGCCGACCACGCCGAGGACGAGGCACAGGCCCAGGCCGAAGGCCCACGCAGTTCCGATGTCCAGCACCGGGAACGCGACGACGCCGACGGCGATCGAGGCCAGGTTGCCCCACAGCACGAGCTTCTTGCGGCCCGCCCGGTCGGACCAGGTCGCGCCGGCGATCGTGGTAGCCGCGAAGGCGAGTCCGCCTAGGATGCCGAGGGCGAGGACCGTGGTACGCGGGTGCTTCAACACCGCAGTGCCGTAGGTGGTCAGGTAGGTGACGCCGATGTAGAAGAAGCCGAACACTGTGGTCGTCATGAATGAGCCGAGGATGATCTCGCGCGGCTGGCGGGTGATCACGTCGATTACAGGCAGTTTGGAGATCGAGCCGGAGTTCTTAGCCGCCTTGAACGACTCGGTCTCCTCGATCTTCAGGCGGACGAACAGCCCCAGACCGACAAGTAGGATGCTGCCGATGAAGGGCAGTCGCCAGCCCCAGCTCAGGAACGCCTCGTTGGACATCGTGAGAGCGGTAACCAGGAAGGTTGCGCTGGACAGCGCGAACGCCACGGACGGACCCAGCTGCGGATAGAGCGCGTATCTGCCGCGCTTGGCCTTCGGCGCGTTCTCGGCGGCGAGCAGCGTCGCACCAGCCCACTCACCGCCCACGGCGAGACCCTGCACGATGCGCAGGACCACCAGCACAATCGGCGCGAGGACGCCGATCGTGTCAGTGGAAGGCAGGATCCCGATCGCGACCGTGGACAGACCCATCATGAGCAGGGTTGTGACCAGGGTCCGCTTGCGGCCGATCCGGTCACCGTAATGCCCGAACAGGATGGAACCGAACGGTCGTGCCACGAACGCGACACCGAACGTCGCTAGCGCAAGCAGGGTGCCCTGAGCTGCCCCGAGCTCAGGGAAGAACACCTTGTTGAACACGAGCGCGGCAGCCGTACCGTAGACGAAGAAGTCGTAGAACTCGATCACCGTGCCGGTCATGCTCGCGAATGCGACACGGGCCATGGGATTGTGCTGCGTTGCACCGGTCGAGGTCATGGCTCCCTTTCGAGGAAGGTCGAACTGGACTGTGGGTGGCGCGGACTGCGGGTTCCCGGCCTTGTCCTGCCAGGGATCGGCGGATCGGGTTAATCGACGTCGATGTAGTGCCGCACGAGGGCGGCGACCGGTAGACCCGTGGTCTCGTGGCGGATCACTGTGTCGCAGATGACCTGGTGATCCGTGTCCGTGGCCAGGCTGGCTTCAGCCAGCAGAACAGCACCGGCTCCGGGAAGGGGCCCAAGGACGTCGACGACGTACCGGGAGGTACCGGCCCCGCCCGGGGCCAGTACCGCGATGCTCGCCGCGTTGGCGAGGACCAGCAGATGCCCGCTCAGGAGGATGCCGTCATCGTCGAGCATCACGCTCGTGACGGTCATCCTGGCCGAACTCCTCTCGGTCTCGATCATGCCGTCAGACCTTCACCGGCGCGGACGATCCGATCTTTGGCCGTTTCTCGTCCTCCGGGCCGGCACCGCCGTCGAGCTCCTCGAGCGCGATCTGCCGCATGCGGAATTTCTGGATCTTCCCGCTCGCGGTGGTGGGGAAGGTGTCCGTGAAGCGCCACAGTGCCGGGATCTTGGAACGGCTGATCCGCCCCCTGCAGAATGAGGTCAGCTCGGAGGCGTCGAGCTGTGTGCCCTCCTTCGGGCGTACCCAGGCCATCACCTGCTCTCCGTAGCGTTCGTGGGGGATCCCGATCACCTGGGCGTCACTGACACCTGGGTGGCCCCGCAGAAGCTCCTCGACCTCTCTGGGGTAGATGTTCTCGCCCCCGCGGATGATCACGTCCTTGAGTCGGCCGACGATGCGGACCGTGCCCTGCTCGTCCATCACAGCCAGGTCACCGGTGTGCATCCAGCCCGAGGAGCTGATGGCTGCGGCGGTCGCCTCGTCGTTCTCCCAATAGCCGCGCATGACGCTGTAGCCTCGGGTGCACTGCTCGCCTGGCGTTCCGATGGGCACGACTCGCCCCGTCGTCGGGTCGACGATCTTGACCTCGACGTGTGGGGTCGGCCTGCCGACTGTGTGGTCCCGGATCTCCGTAGGGTCCGAGGGCAGCGTCTGCGTGGAGATCGGCGAGGTCTCCGTCATGCCGCACACCGTGGACAGGTGCGGGATGTGCAGGCGCGTGCGGATCGACCCGAGTAGGTCCGGGGGGCAGGGTGCGCCGCCGATCAGGCCGGTGCGCAGCGAGCTCAGGTCGATGCGCTCCAGCTCGGGGTGCTCGAGCATCGCCAGGTACATCGTCGGCACTCCGTAGACGGCTGTGCACCGCTCGCTCGCGACGGCTTCCAGGGTGGAGAGCGCATCGAAAGCGCCGCCCGGGAGGACGAGCGTGGCCCCGTGCGTGCTGGCCCCCAAGGTGCCGAGCACCATCCCGAAGCAGTGGAACAGCGGCACCGGCACGCAGATGCGGTCCTGCTCGGTGAAGCCGGCCTGTGCACCGATGAGGTAGCCGTTGTTGAGCAGGTTGTGGTGGGTCAGAGTGGCGCCCTTCGGGCGGCCCGTGGTGCCGGAGGTGTACTGGATCGCCACCGGGTCGTCGATGTCGACCCGGCGCTCGGCCTCGGTGACCGGCCCGGGGTCCCCGGCCTCGAACTGCGCCCAGCCGTCCTCGAAAACCACGGACTCGCGCAGCTGCGGGCACTCCCTCGCGATCTCGGCGACGACCGCGGCACAGTTCGTCTTGCGGTACCACGCGGAGTGGAACAACACCGAGGTCCCCGAGTGCCGTACGGCGTACGCGAGCTCCGCACTCTCATACGTCGGGTTGAGCGCAACGAGCACCGCGCCGATCCGCGCCGTAGCGAACTGCAGGACGATCCACTCGTACCTGTTCGTCGCCCACACGCCGACTCGGTCGCCGTTGATGACGCCCCGGGCCAGCAGCGCGCCCGCGACCCGGCCCGCGCGCTCCCACAGCTCGGCGTAGGTCGCGCGGACGCCGAGTGCCACGTCGACGAGCGCTGTACGCCCGCCGCTGCGCTCGGCGACCCGCCGCAGGTTCTCACCGATGGTCTCGCCGAGCAGTGGCAGATCCGCCCGGCCACACGCGTAGGAGGGGTGATTCACCGGCTCACCCTCCGGCTGCGGTCGCGTGTTCCGCCTTGTGTGCCAGGCGGGCCCCGAAGTCGTCCTCGTCCACCACGAACCGCTCGTGGCGGCCGTGCGCGATGCGCTCGACGTCGTCGAACACTTCGATTGACATCAAGATCCGGCGCCGGTCGACCTCGACGACGGTCGCTGTGGCCGTGACCAGTTGCCCGCGCAGTGTCGGGCGGACATGGACGATATCCACTGTGGATCCGACCGAGCTCTGGCCCGACTTCAGCAGCGGCTCGACCGCAACCATCGCGGCCTCCTCGAGGAGCCGTACGACCGACGGGGTCGCGAGGACGTCGTACCCGCCGCGGTTCACGCAGTCCCCGGCGTCGACCCGGTGTTCGATCGTACCGGGCTTGAGGGCGTCGGGCACGGTGGTGTCCGGGGCGCTCACTTCACACCACCGCGACGCTTCGGGTCCCAGGCCAGCTCGAGGTTGCGGATGATCGCCGGCGAGTACATACACTTGGCCTGCAGGATCGACAGGTTCGCCATGTAGGCGCGGAAGGTCTCCAGCGGCTCGGCCCCGATCCGCATCTCGGTGCGGTTGGCGTTGATGCCGACGGGGCCGGTGGCTGTGAGCGCGTCGACGGCGTCGGCGATGGCCGCCTGCATGCCCTCCTCGTCCACGACCAGGTCGTCGACAATCTGGCGGCCCTCGGGCGAGTCCACGTAGATGTCGCGGTTGAAGAAGATGCCCTGACGGGCCACCTTCTCTCCCACGAAGCGCGGCAGGCGCATGTTGCCGCAGCCAGGCAGGAAGCCCTCCCGGCGGGCCGGCAGGTTGACGTAGGCGCCAGAGCGGGCGATGACCCGGTCCATGACCAGCAGGTACTGGCAGCCGCCGCCGATGGCGAACGAGTCCACGGCCGCGATCCACGGCTTCTCGTGGCGGCGCTCCACGACGGACACCTCGCCGTCGCCGATCGAGTGCCCGCGGAACCACTTGGTGATCAGGCCCAGCTCCCGCTCGATGAAGAACTCGATGAGCGAGATCTCGCCGTGGTAGAGCCGAGTCAGGTTGACACCCGCGTCGAACACCCGGCGGCCCAGATATTTCGGGTGCTGCGCCTCGGCGCCGCGCAGCAGCCCGACGTCGATCCGGTCGTCGAGGAGGATGAGGTCCGTGGCGATCTCCATCGCCCGGGTGGACTCGTCGTCCTCGGCGTTGAGGTACTTGTGGTGCTGGATCGTCAGGTGCCCGACGTTGCCCTTGCGCTCCACGAGACTGGTGCCGAGGTCCACGCGGTCTGTCCGACGCAGCTCGTCAAGCAGCTCGAGGGCCTCAGGCAGCGGCTGCGCCATGGCGTGCATGAGGTGGTAGCCGGCGACCGGGTTGTCGAGGACGCGGGAGATCAGGATGCCCTGGTCGTACTCCCAGCCCTCCTTGTGCTTCTGCGGGTGGGTGCGCTCCTCGGCGATCCGCTCCCGGGTGGGCACCAGGCCGGGAACCAGGTCCGCGGCGGCGTAGGCCAGCTCGGCCACCCGCAGCAGCCGAGTGCGGCCCTCGGTCAGCGTGTCGTACAGGGTCGCGACGTGCACCGCGAGGAAGTCCTCGCGGGCGGCGCGGCCACGATCCAGGAGTGCCGACGCCGCGGCGTCCTGCTCCTCGGTGCGCTCTGCCTTGGCGGGCAGCTTCGCCAGCTCGGCATCCAGGCCGGCGAACAGCTCCGAGACGAGCGCTGCATCCTTGTCGAAGTCGCGGGTCAGCTCGATCGGGCTGTGAGAGGTGTCGACCATGTCAGCTCTCCGTCGTCGTCAGCAGGGGCAGGGACCGGGTGTTCTTGAGTCGGCCGCGCAGGACCTCCGCGCGCTCGATGGCCTCGGCCGCCGACCGCAGCTTGATGTCCTCGTAGCCGCGGATGCCGTCGGGCAGCCGGGCGATGTCCAGCACGGCGGCCTTGTTCTGCAACTTGAGCTCGTCCATCGAGGTGCGGACGAGGTCGATGTACCAGTCGATCAGGCGGCGCTCCTCGACCCGCACGCGGTCGCGGCCGAAGAGGTCCAGCCTGGTGCCGCGGACCTTCTTCATGCCGCTCAGCACGGCGAACGCCGGGTCGAGCACGCGGGCGGAGACCTTGAGCTTGTTCTTCATGCCCATCGCGCGCAGCATCGGCGGGTGCAGGTTGTAAACGATCTTCACCTTGCCGGCGAACTGGCTCGAGACGCGGTGCTCGCGGCTGGCCCGCAGATGCAGGCGGGCGACCTCGTACTCGTCCTTGTAGGCCATGAGCTTGTAGAGGTTGCGGATCACCTCGCGGGTGATCGGCAGGCCGGCCTTGTCCCCGAGGCGCTCCTGCTCGCGGCGGGCCACGTCCAGCACGACGTCGACGTAGCGGCCCGCGTAGTCGGCGTCCTGGAAGGCGATCAACTCGCCGATCCGGACGGCCAGCAGGCGCCGGTCCTCCTCGGCCAGGTCCGCGACCTTCGCGACGAGCGCGTCGTAGCGGGCGCGCTCGCGCTCGGCGAGCTGGCCGCGGGCGTGCTCGCGCTCCTGCTCGGCGTCGCGCGGCGGCGGCGAGATCAGCGCGGCGACCCGGGCCGGGTCGGCCACGGCAAGCCGCCCGTAGCGGAACGCCTGCTGGTTCTGCACCTTGGCCGTGCCATTGAGGCGGATGGCCTCCTCGATCGCGGACGAGGAGATCGGCAGCAGGCCCGCCTGGTACGCCGCACCCACCGCCACCATGTTCGTGGCCATGTAGTCGCCGAACAGGGTCTCGGCGATAGCCCGGGCGTCCACGGCGACCACGCGGGCCGTGAACCGGGAGACCGAGTCGATCATCGGGTCGACCGACACGTCCAGGCGGCTGTTGCGGATCATCTCGCCGCTGGGCAGCAGTCCGGTGTTGACCAGCGCCGCGGTGTGCTCGGGCGAGCAGCGGTCCAGGTTCACCGGGTCCGCCGCGGCCATCGCGTCGACGGCCAGGTAGAGGTCCGCGCGGCCGATGCCGACCTTGTTCGAGTCCGCCCGCTCACCGCGCGGGGTCAGCACCAGGCTGCTCAGCACCGCGCCCCACTTCTGGGCGGCGCCGGTCTGGTCGTAGCTGACAGCCTCGGCCCCGTCGACCAGCGCGGCCCAGGCCAACATTGAGTTCAGGGTGAGCACACCGGTGCCGCCGACACCGGGCACGAACACGTGGTAGGGCCGGTCCAGCGCGGGGCGCTCCGGCTCCGCGACCGCGTCGATCTCCAGCGGGGTGTAGACCGGCGCCGCGAACCCCTCCTCGCTGTGCACGGTGACGAAGGACGGGCAGTCGCCCTTGAGACACGAGTGGTCCTGGTTGCAGGACGACTGGTGGATCGTGGTCTTGGGCCCGAACTCGGTGTCGCTCTTGTGCAGCGACATGCAGTTCGTGACCTCGCCGCAGTCCCCGCAGTTCTCGCAGACATCCTCGTTGATCACCACGAACTCGGTGGCCTTGGGCGCGGTGCCCCGCTTGCGGCGGCGACGGCGCTCGTTGGCGCACTCCCCGTCGTAGAGGAAGACCGTCACGCCGTCGACCTGCTCGAGATCCTTGAGGACCTTCTGCACGTCCCCGGCGCCGTGCACCGAGGCGATCGGGGGCAGGTCCGCCTTGCGGTAGACCGCCGGGTCCTCGGCGATGATGCCGATCTTCTTCACGCCCTCGAGGGCGAGCAGGTTGGCCAGCTTCGGGACCTCGGCCTGGCCGATCGGCTCCTGAGCGCCGGTGTTGGCGACCGCGCCGTTGTAGAGGATGCGGTAGGTCATCTTCACGCCGGCGGCGATCGACCAGCGGATGCTCAGGTAGCTGGAGTGGAACAGGCTGCCGTCACCCTGGTTCTGGATGACGTGCTCCATGTCGGTGAACGGGCTAAGCCCGATCCACGCAACGCCCTCGCCCCCGAGCGGGAAGGTGGCGTCGATCTGACGTTCGGGCTGCTCCATGACCGCCGCGAAGATGTGACAACCTGGTGCGCCCCAGGCGACCTGACCCTGGGGCACGATCGTGGAGACGTTGTGCGGGCAGCCCGAGCAGTAGTTCGGCGAGCGCTTGAGGTTCGCGGAGTAGTCGCGGGCCGAGACGGCCTCGAGCTCCTCCGTGCGCCGGTCCAGGATGATCTGCTCGCGCAGGCGCGGGCGCAGCATCGGGGCCAGCCCGCGCGCGACGGCGTCGGCGTCGAGGCTGCCGTACTCGGCGAAGCGCACCCGGCCCTCGAGGTCGCACTTGCCGTGCACCCGCGGGCCCGACGGCACGTTGCAGAGAGCGACCTTGATCGCGTCCTCGAGGATTGGCCGCTTCTCCTCCACGACCACGACCTCATCGAGGTCGCGGGTGGCCTCGCGGACGAACTCCGCGTCCAGCGGGTAGATCGCGCCGATCTTGATCAGGCGGACACCGGCCACGCGCAGGTCGTTCTCCCCGATGCCGAGGTCACGCAACGCCTGCAGGGTGTCCGCGTAGCTCTTGCCCGCGGTGACCAGGCCGAGCGAGTCGTGCTCACCGCGGACCTTGATCTCGTTGAGCCCGTTGACCTTCGCGTAGGCCACGGCCGCCGGGTGCCGCTCGGCGAAGACGTGCTGCTCGGTCTCCACGACCTTGCCGGGGAAGAACGAGTGATCCTGCCACTTGCGGAAGGGACGCCCGTCGATCTCGAACTCGGGCACCACAATCTTCAGCCGATCGGGGTCGAGGTCGATCGTCTGGCCGCCGTCGCACAGCTGGCCGATCAGCTTCATCGCGACCCAGCAGCCGGAGTAGCGGGACATGCCGATCGCATGCGCGGAGTAGGTCAGGAACTCCTCCACCGAGGAGGGGTACAAGACCGGGATCCCGGCGTGGGCGAACGCGTATTCCTGCTCATAAGGCAGTGACGAGCTCTTCGCCTCGTGGTCCTCACCAGAGAGCACGACCACCGCGCCGTGCGTGGTGGTGCCGGCGAAATTGCCGTGGCGCAGCGAGTCGCCCGCCCGGTCGAGACCGGGCCCTTTGCCGTACCAGAAGCCCGTTACCCCGTCGTAGTGGCTGTGCGGGTAGCGCTCCAGCAGCTGGGTACCCATCAGGGCCGCCGCGGCAAGCTCCTCGTTCTGGCCCATCTGATGGACGATGCCGTGCTCGTCGAGCAGCGGCCGGTTCTGCTTGAGCGCAAGGTCGTAACCGCCGAGCGGCGAGCCCGGGAAGCCGGTGACGAAACCACCGGTGCGGAGGCCGGCCCGACGGTCGCGGCGCACCTGCTCGAGCGGCGCCCGCACGAGCGCCTGAATCCCCGTGAGGAAGACCCGGCCCTCCTCGAGCCGGAACCGGTCGCCGAGCGAGACCGTGCTCGCCGGGCGAGACTCCTCGACGCGAGGGGCGTCGACTGTCGTCATGTGTGCTCCACGTCCTCGCAGTGATGACACTCGAAGCATGTCGAGTGACGGGACCACTGTCGGTAACACGTGATACAGACCGCGAGACAGGTCGAGGAATCTCGATCTCCGCAGGTCAGGTTGGGCTTACGGGCGATAGTCACCGGCCACGGCCCGCAGCGCCGCCACGTCCGGGACCACGATCTCGCGTCCTTTGCGGATCACTAGGCCCTCGTCGATCAGCCGGGCCAGCTCGCGGCTCATCGTCACGCGGGTCACGCCGATCATGAGCGCGAGCTCGTCGAGGGAGTACTGCACGCGCAGGTGGACGCCCTCGGGCCGCTCGACCCCGTAAGCCTCCACGAGATGGTCGAGCATCAGGGCGACGCGGCCGCACGCCGGCAGCCCGTCCGCCGCGATGTGCATGGCGAACAAGCGCGCCTTGCGGGAGATCCGCCGGGTCATCTCCACCAGGATCTCCGGCTCCCGACGGCCCGCGTCGAGCACGGCGCGCCTGCTGACCGCCAGCAGTTCGCTGTCCACCATCGCGACACAGGAGGCGTAGCGCGGCAGGCCGTCGAAACAGGTGGACTCGCCGATCCCGGCGCCGGGCTCGGCGTAGGACAGCACCCGCTCGGAGCCGTCCGCGCGGCTCAGGTAGATCCGTAGTCGCCCGTCGACAACTTGATAGAAGTAGTCTGAGAGCGAACCCTGTCGGTAGACGAACTCCCCGTTCCGGTACACACGCGCCTCCCCCAGAGCAGCGATCTTCTGCGCGATCGAGGGGTCCTCGGTGAGCAGGAACGGCGACGTGATCGACACTGCCGGGGACCGCATCCACCCGCCCCGCCCACCCATGTCATGTCGGGATGCCATGGCCACCTCCTGCGACGCCACCTCGGTCCGATACTAGCGTCCGTTAGCCATAACTCAGTCGACATGTGGACAAGTTGGCTGCTCGGTCGAGGATATGGGCGCCGCATGAAGCCGGCTGCGAACGAACGTTAGCCATTGAGATCCTCCGCCGGCGCTGGCGCAACCGCACTAACCCCCGTCAGCCTCAGCTCGGTGACAAGCTCGACGAGCCGGCCGACGATCGTGTCGATGTCCACGCGAGTGGTGCGGTGGTTCGTCACGCAGGCCCGCATGCCGGCCTGGCCGTCGACGACGGCGGGGCCCAGCAGGGCGGTGCCCTCCGCGGCGAGCTTGGCCAGCAGCTCGGTGTGCCCCTCGTGCGACAGGCCCGGGACGTGTACACACACGGCGGTCAGCATGACCGGTGCCATGAGCCGCAACGAGGGCTCCTGCTCCACCCGCTGCGCGAGGTAGGTCGACAGGTCGAGCATCGAGCTCAGGGCTGAGCGGAAGGCCTCGGTGCCGAATGTGCGCAGCGCAGCCCAGATCTTGAGCGCCTTGAAGTTGCGGGACAGCTGCGGGCCGTAGTCCATGTAGTCCCGCATCAGCGGGTCCTCCTGCACCGTGAGGTAGGACGAAGAGTAGGCGTACGCGCGGCGCAGCTTCTCCGCGTCCTTTACCAGCAGGCAGCCGGCCTCCAGGGGCGCGAACAGCAGCTTGTGCGGGTCCAGGGCCACCGAATCCGCTCGCGACACCGCGGAGAACAGGCTCGCGGTCTGCTCGGCGAGCACGAACAGGGCGCCGTAGGCCCCATCGACGTGCAGCCACAGGTCCTCGGCCTCGGCCAGGTCGGCGATCTCGGCGACCGGGTCGATGGCGCCGGTGGTGACGGTGCCCGTGGTGACGACGACGCAGAACGGCTCGCGGCCGGCCTCGCGGTCGGTCCGGATCGCCTCGGCCAGCAGGTCCACCCGCATCCGCTGGTTCTCGTCGGTGGGGATGCGCCGCACGTTGTCCAGGCCCAGCCCGAGGATGCCCGCCGCCTTGTCCACGCAGCGGTGCGCCTCGGCCGAGGTGTAGACGACCAGGGGCGCCCCGCCTGTCTGCAGGCCCGTCCGCCGGAAGTCCGGCCGCCGGTCGTGCAGGGCGGTGGTCAGGGCGTTCAGCGTGGCGATGGAGCCGCCTGTGGTCAGGATGCCGCCGGAGCGGTCGGTGTCGAAGCCGAACAGGCCCGCGAGCCAGGTCAGCACGGAGCGCTCGATGACGTTCGCGGCAGGCGAGAGCTGCCAGAAGTTGCAGTTCTGGTTCAGCGTGGCCGCAACCGTGTCGGCGTAGGCACCGATGCCGTTGGGCGGGCCCAGCACGTAGGCCAGGAAGCGCGGGTGGGCGACTGCAGTGGAGTTGGGCAGGATGCGCTCGTCGAGGTCGCGGAAGAAGCCCTCCACCCCGACGCCCTCGGCGGGGAAGCCCTCGTCGAGCAGCTCCGCCAGCGTGTCACGGTCCACGTCCGGCAGGATCGGCCGATCCGCGAGGCCCTGCTCGTACTCGTCCAGGAACCGACCGAGGAGGTCGTTCGCGAGGCGACGTTCGCCGTCGTCCAGAACCAGGGTCATTCCCGCTCCTTGAAGTGCGTCTCGTTGGATGCCATTCAGATTAGCCAATGAACTGCGGCAGATGGTGCCAACCTTTGCGCAGAAGCCCGCGTCAGATAGCATAATTCACCATGGATCGCCTCGATCACGCAATTGTCCACCAGTTAGTGCGGGACGGTCGGATCGCCAACACCGAGCTGGCCCAGCGCGTGGGCCTGTCCCCCTCGCCCTGCCTGCGACGGGTACGCGCGCTCGAGGAGGCCGGCGTGATCACCGGGTACCACGCCGCCGTCGACCTGACGGCCATGGGCCGTGGGCTGCAGGTGCTGGTGCACGTCGACATGGCCGACCAGCGGCAGGCAACGGTCGAGGCGTTCGAGGCGGCCGTGCAGGAAGTGGAGGCGATCGTGAGCTGCCGGCGGATGTTCGGTAACCCGGACTACCTGCTCACCGTCGCGGTCGGCGGCTTAGAGTCCTACGAGCGGCTCTACATGGGCACGCTCACGGCGCTGCCCGGCGTGGCGACCACGAAGTCGCAATTCATCATGAAGGTGGTTAAGCAGGCGCCGGGCTCCGGCGTGCTGACAACCTGAACGCGCTCAGCCGGCGGCGAGGGATGCGGCGGTCCTCACTCCCCCATGGTGGGCGCTCCGCCGTGCTCGGTGTTCGGCGTGGAATCGGGCTGATCGTCGCCGCGCAGCGCGCTCTGCGCGGCCTGCAGGGCGTCGACGATGCCCTGGTAGCCCGTGCACCGGCAGATGTTGCCCGACATCTCGGCGCGGATCCGCTCGCGGTCCGCGTCGGGCTCGGTGTCGAGCAGGTGCAGGCCGCTCATGAGCATCCCGGGAGTGCAGAAGCCGCACTGCAGGCCGTGGTGCTCGACGAAGGCCTCCTGCAGCGGGTGCAGCGAGCCGTCCGTGCCCTGCAGGCCCTCGACCGTGGTGATCGAGCTGCCGTCCGCCTGCACAGCGAACATCAGGCAGGCCCGGGCCGGCTCGCCGTCCACCAGGACGGTGCAGGCGCCGCACACCCCGTGCTCGCAGCCCAGGTGGGTGCCGGTGAGCCCGACGTCCTCCCGGAGAGCGTCGGCCAGGGTCCGGCGGGGCTCGACGCTGAGCTGGGTCCGCTCGCCGTTGACGCTGAAGGTGATGTCCATCGTCGCGCTCCTAGTCGATGCCGGCCCCGGCGAGGGCCCGTCGAACCATCTCGCCCGCGATCGCGCGGCGGAAGGGAACCGTGCCGTGCAGGTCGGCCGTCGGCTCGATCTCCTCGGACGCCGCCCTCGCGGCCTCTTCGGCGGTGCCGCCCCCGGCGAGGACCTGCTCGGCGCTCGTGGCGCGCACGGGTACCGCGCCGACCCCGCCCAGGGTCACCCGGGCCACCCCGTCCACCTTCGCCACCACCGCCATCACCAGGGCGAAGTCCCCGTGCCGGCGCGAGAACTCGGCGAAGCCCCAGCCGTCCAGCTTCGGGAAGGTGACGCGGACGATCATCTCGTCCTCCTCGACCGAGGTCATCAGCGCACCGAGGAACAGTTCCTCGGCGCCGATGGTGCGCTCCCCCGAAGGGCCGGCGACGGTGATCGTCGCGCCGGTCCCGGCCGCGACCACGGGCAGTTCCGCGGAGGGGTCCGCGTGAGCGATGCTGCCACCGGTGGTGCCCCGCGAACGGATGGCGGTGTGCCCGATCCACTTCGCGGCCTCGGCGAGCAGCGGGTAGTGCGTCTGCTCCACCAGGCTGCTGTGCCGGACCAGGGCACCGACCTCGAGCCCGCCGTCGACTGGGCGGATCGAGCCGAGGCCCGGGATCCGGTTGACGTCGACAAGCACGCTGGGCCGCGCCATGCGCAGGGCCAGCACGGGGACCAGGCTCTGGCCGCCGGCGAGGATCTTGCCGTTCCCGTCGGCCTCGCCGAGGACCTTGACGACCTCCTCGACGCTGCCGGCGCGGACGTAGTCGAACGGGGCGCATTTCACGCGCTCACCTCCCTTGGAAGACGGGCGGGCGCTTCTCGGTGCGGGAGCGGCGGCCCTCGGCGAAGTCCTCGCTCGCCCAGCACCCCTCGAACGCCTCGTGCAGCCGCTTGTCCAGGAGCTCGTCGAACTCCGGCTCGAAGACCTCGTTGAGCACCCGCTTGGAGTAGGCCTGCGTGAGCGGGGCCAGCTCCGCCATCTGCTGCGCCCAGGCCACGGCCTCCTCGGTGGTGCCGGCCAGGTCGGCCAGCCCCCCGGCCAGCGCGGCCTCGGCATCGATCTGGTCGCAGGCCAGCAGCAGCCGCCGGGCCACCCCGTTGCCGGCCAGCAGGGCCAGCCGGCGGATGGTCCACGGATCCACCGCGAGGCCGATGCGTGCGGTCGGGACCGCGAATCGCGCCCGCGGGGCGACGACGCGGAAGTCCGCGGCGATGGCCAGCTGGGTGCCCGCCCCGATGGCCGCGCCGTCGATCGCGGCGACGACCGGGACCGGGGCGTCGGTGACGGCATGCAGCATGCCGTACAGCGCTTCCCGGAAGTCCGCGGTGTAGACCTCGTCGAGGTCCGCCCCGGAGCAGAAGCTGCGGCCGTTGCCGGTGAGGACGATTGCGCGGCCCTCCGCGGCCTCGGTCATCGCCGCCTCGATCAGACGGCACAGCTCGACGTTCAGCGCGTTGTGCTTGTCGGGCCGGTCGAGGGTGACGACGGCGACCCGGCCATGCCAGGACAGCTCGATCATGACCGCAGCTCCTTCCAGACGCTCTCGGGGGTGATCGGCAGCGTGTCGACGGCGACCCCGAGGGCGTCACGCAGGGCCCCCGCGAGGACCGCGTTCGGGCCCAGGGTGCCGCCCTCGCCGACGCCGCGGACCCCGAGCGGGTTCGCGGCCTGGTGCGAGACGTGGCCAATGACCATGTCGGGCACCTCGGCGCTTGTGGGCATCAGGTAGTCCAGCAGCGTCCCGGTGGACAGGTTCCCGGCGTCGTCGTAGACGAGGTGCTCGTACATCGCCCCGCCGAGGCCCTGGGCGATGGCGCCAGCGATCTGCCCGTCGACGATCTGCGGGTGCATGGCCCGGCCGGCGTCCTCGACGCAGACGTACTTCAGGATGCGCAGCTCGCCGGTGGCTCGGTCGACCTCCACGGCCGCGGCCTGGGCGCCGGCAGCGAAGGCGCCGCGGATGGGGTCGAAGAAGGTGGTGGCGTCCAGCCCGGGGTCGATGCCGTCGGGTAGCCGGTTGGACTCGAGATAGGCGACCCGAGCGACCTCGGCGACAGAGATCTGGGCCTTGGGCTCGCCGACCACGTAGATCTCGCCATCGACTACGCGCAGGTCGGCCTCGGCCGCCTCGATGAGCTCGGCGGCCAGCTTGACAAGCTTCTCCTTCACCGCGACCGCGGTGTTGTGGGCCGCGCCACCGCCGATGACGGCTTGGCGGGAGGAGAAGGCGCCGAAGCCCCAGAGGGCCTCGTCGGTGTCGCCGATGCGGACGTCGACGTCGTCGTAGTGGACACCGATCGCGTCGGACACGATCTGGGCGATCATGGTCTCCGAGCCCTGGCCCTGGGAGGTGATGCCGGAGATCACGGTGACCCGCCCGTCCGGGTTGATCCGCACGGTGCAGGCGTCGTGGCCAGTGCGGAACGGCATCCGCGGCCCGGCGCTCGCGGCGCGACCGAGCCCGGTGAGCTCGTTGTAGAGCGCCACGCCGATCCCGATCGGGTTGTGCCCGGCCTCGCGGCGGCGTTGCTGCTCGGCGCGGAACGCGGGGTAGTCCAGGGCGTCGAGGGCCTTGTCGAGGCACTCGCCGTAGTGGCCGGAGTCGTCGACCAGCCGGGAGGGCATCTTGTACGGGATGTCCTCGGGGGTGATGACGTTGCGGCGCCGGATCTCGATCGCGTCGATGCCGAGCCGTGCCGCGGCGTCGTCGAACATCGTCTCCATAGCGAACACGCTGGCCGGACGGGCGACGCCACGGTATGGGCCGGCCGGGGCGGTGTTGGTGGCGACGCCGCGCACGGTGCACCGGTAGTTGTCGAGCTTGTAAGGGCCCGACAGCAGCCCACCGGCCATGAGCGGCTCGATGCCCGCCGTCCAGGGGTAGACGGAGTAGGCGCCGACGTTGCACGTGACGTCGGCCTCCAGGGCCAGCAGCGTGCCGTCGGAGGCGAAGCCGGCCTTGATCAGGTAGCGGTGGTCGCGGGCATGGGCGGCCGCGAGCAGGTGCTCGGCGCGGTCCTCCACCCACTTCAGCGGGATCCCCGGCATCTCCCGCGCCATCAGACACAATGCGACGTCCTCGGGGTAGAGCACGGCCTTGACCCCGAACCCGCCGCCGACATCGGGCGCGACGACCCGGACCTTGCCCTCGGGCACGCCCATCAGCGCGGCGATCATGTTCCGCGCGATGTGGGGCACCTGGGTGCCGTTGTAGAAGGTCAGCTTCCCGTCGGCGGCGTCCCACAGCGCCACCCCGGCACGGCACTCCATCGGGTTGCCGGCGTGCCGGTTGGTGACGAGCTCGCGCTCCACGACGAGATCGGCCGCGGCGAAGGCGTCGGTCACCGAGCCGGCGTCGAAGGTGCGCTGCAGGAGCACGTTGTCCGGCGCCTCCGGGTGCACCGGCTCCCGCGGCTCCTGCCAGGCGCAGACCGTCGGCGGCAGGGCCTCGTAGTCGATGTCGACGAGCTCCAGTCCGTCTTCGGCGCGGTAGCGGTCCTTCGCGACGACGGCGGCGACCGGCTCTCCGGAGAAGCAGACCTTCTCGTGGGCGAGGATCGGCTGGTCGGTCTCGACGTAGGAGGGCAGCGCCGACTGGGCTCGCAGCACGACGTGCGCGAAGTCCTGGCCGGTGAACACCCGGTATCCCGCGTCGCGGGCCGCGGTGGCGTCCACGCCGGTGATCCGGGCGTGGCCGTAGGGGCTGCGCAGGAACGCCACGTGCCGCATCCGCGGCAGCTCGATATCGGTGACGTAGCGGCCGTGCCCGGTGATCAGCCGCCGGTCCTCCTTGCGCCGGACGTTGCGGCCCAGCGAGCCGGACTCGTCTTCCGCGGCGCTCGCCGGGGCCGGCGCTGTCGCCGGCGGCGCGCCCGCAGCGCCGTCCGCCCTGTCCACGCTCATCTGTCCTCCTTGCTGCAGTGTGGCCGACCCGGACCGGTCAGGGCATCGCGTAGCCGCCGTTGACCGAGACGACCTGCCCGGTGGTCCAGGACGACAGCGGCGAGGCGAGCAGCAGCACCATCGGGGTGATGTCGTCCGGGTGGCCGACCCGGCGCAGGGGGTACTGGGCGAGGATCTTCTTCATCTGCTCGGCCTCGGGTGTGCCGGCGTGCGCGTCGAAGTTGTCGGTGCGGACCAGCGCGAGCGACACGGCGTTGGCGCGGATGCCGAACCGTGCCAGCTCCTTGGCCAGCGAGCGGGTGAGCCCGACGGTGGTGGAGCGGGCGGTCGCGGTGACCAGCAGCCCGGACTCCCCGACCCGGCCCGAGTCGCCCATGAGGTTGACGATCGACCCGGACTTGCGCTCGGCCATCCGCTTGGCCACGGCGTGGGTCAGCTGCAGCGTCCCGGTGACCGTGACGTCGATCTGCGGTGCCCAGTCCTCGGGGGTCGACTCGAGGAACCGCTGCTTCTTGGTCACCGCCGAGTTGTTGACCAGCACCTCGATCGGCCCGAGCTCGGTCTCGGTGCGCTCGACGATGCCCGCGACCGCCTCGGCGTCGCGCAGGTCACCGCCCACCGCGATGGCCTTGACGCCCAGCTCACTGGCTTCGGCAGCGGCCTTCTCGGCGCCGTCGGCAGAGGAGTTGTAGTGGAACGCGACGTTGGCGCCCTCGCGGGCGAAACCGAGCCCGAGCGCCCGGCCCAGACCCTGACCCGCGCCGGTGACCAGAACGTTCGTTCCGGACAGCTGAAGATCCATGACGTGTGGTCTCCTAGACGATCTGCTGGAAGCTGCGGTTGCCGAACGCGGTGATCACGCGCCCGAACCGCAGCCCGGGGAAGTGGGCGCCGACGACGAGGTCGGTGGAGTCGGCCACCTCGTCGGCAATGGCGTTGCGCACCGCCCTCGCCGCGACCGGGTCGACGTCGAAGACCGCCTCCCAGTCCCGCTCGTGCAGCTCCACCACCGAGTGCACGACGTCGCCGAGCAGCAACGCCCGCTCGTCACCATCGGCCACCACGTACACGGTGGAGCCGGGGGTGTGGCCAGGAGTGTGCCGGGCGCTGAACCCCGGAGCGAGGGCGCCGTCCGCGTCGAAGGTCTCCAGCTGCTCCACCAGCGGCGAGAGCTTCCGGACTGCGCCCGGATCGGCGTCCGGCGACTCCACGAAGTGCGCCCAGTCCGCCGCGTGCACCCGGTAGGTGGCGTGGGGGAAGACGACCTCGCCCTTCTTCGTCGCCCAGCCGACGTGGTCGAAGTGCAGGTGGGTGAACACGACGTCGGTGACGTCGGCCGGCGCCACACCGAGCCCCCGCAGCGACTCCAGGAACCGCCCGCCCGCGTACTTGCCGTTGTCGATGGTGCCGACACCGGCGTCGACGAGCACGACCCGGTCCCCGGTGCGGACCAGGAAGCCGCCGAGGTCGAGGTGCAGGGTCCCGTGCTCGTCGAGCAGGTCGGTGTGGCACGCCCACGCGTCGGGGGCCTCCGGGCGGGTCAGGACCTCGGCCGCGGGCTCCTTCCCGACGCCGTCGAGCACCGGGAGGATCTCGATCGCTCCGATCTTCACGTGCCCGCCCCCGGAGTGAGCAGGGTGCGAACCCCGCGTCCGGCGGCCAGCTCGTCGAGGGCGTGGTTGACGTCCGCGAGGTGACCGTGCCCGGTGACCAGGCCGCGCAGGTCGAGCTGTCCGGAGCGGACCCAGTCGAAGAAGCGGGGCATGTCCGCCTCGGCGTCGACCGATCCCGCGACGCAGCCCTTGAGGGTGCGGGCGAAGTGGAACAGCTCGAGCGCGGAGAAGCTGACGGTGTCGTCCTTGCCGCCGATGCCGACGACGACGGCCGTGCCGCCGCGCCGGGTGAGGCCCCAGATGTCGCGGATGGTCCGGGACGAGCCCACGCAGTCGAAGGTGAAGTCGGCACCGCGGCCGCCGGTCAGGCTCCGCACGGCCTTCTTGGTGGCCTCATCGGCGGGCACGAAGTGGGTCGCCCCGGCCGCAGTGGCCTGCTCGGCCTTGTCCACGTTGCGGTCCACCGCGATGATCGTCGAGGCGCCCGCCAGCCGCGCGCCCTGCAGCACCGACAGCCCGACACCACCCAGCCCGACGACGAGGACGGACGCTCCCTCGCTGACCTTCGCGGTGTGGGTGACCGCGCCGACGCCGGTCATGACCGCGCAGCCGAGCAGCGCGGCGTCGGCGGTGTCGATGTCATCGGGCACCGGGACCAGCGCGCCGCGCGGCACGACCGTCTCCTCGGCGAAGGACCCGACGGTCAGACCCGGGTAGACCGGCTCGCCGTCGGCCGTCACGGCGTAGGGCTCGGTCGAGCGGCTCGACCCGTTCTCACACAGGTAGGGCTGGCCGTGGGTGCACGAGTAGCAGCCGCGGCAGGGCGTGATCCACAACAGGATCACCCGCTGCCCGATATCCAGGTCGCTGACCTCGGGGCCGGTCTCGACGACGGTCCCGCAGGCCTCGTGCCCCAGCACCGCGGGCAGCGGCTGGGCCAGCTTGCCGGTGGCCAGCGACAGGTCGGAGTGGCACACGCCTGTGCGTTCGATGCGCACCCGCACGTCCCTGGGCCCGACGGCCTTGAGCCGGATCGTCTCCACCGACATCGGCGCCCCGGCCTCGCGCAGCACCGCGGCGCGGACCGCGTGGGGGTAGTCGGCCGCCGTGTCCACGCTCCGCTGGGTTTCCACGCTCATCGCTGCACCGCCTTGATCTCGCAGACGTCGGCGATGCCGTACTCGCCGATCTCCCGCCCGGTGCCGGACTGCTTGTAGCCGCCGAACGGGGCGCCCGGGTTGAACGCGCCCCCGTTCACGTCGACCTGCCCGGTCTGCAGCCGGGCCGCCACCTCGAGCGCCGCCTCGTCGGGGCCCCACACGGCGCCGCCCAGGCCGTAGATGCTGTTGTTGGCGATCGCGACCGCGTCGTCGTCGGAGCCGGCCGCGAGGATCGCGAGCACCGGGCCGAACACCTCCTCCTGCGCGAGGCGGGAGTCCGGGTCGACGCGGGAGATCACGGTGGGGCTGACGTAGTAGCCCCGCTCCGGCAGCTCGACCTGCGAGGTCACGGTCACCGCCTGCGCGCCGCCGGCGCCCGGCTCCAGGAACGACTGGACCTCCTTGCGCTGCTCGGCGGAGATCAGCGGGCCCAGCCGGACACCGGGCACGTACTTCGCGGCGGCCGCCGAGGCGAGCTCTTCGACCTGCGCGAGCCGATCGGCCGGCACGATGAGCCGGGACAGGGCCGTGCAGGTCTGGCCGCCGTTGAGGAAGCAGTTCGCCACGGTGATCTTGACCGCGGTAGCGAGCTGCTCATCCGAGGCCCCGGACAGCACCACGCTCGGGGACTTCCCGCCGAGCTCCAGGGTGACCCGCTTGAGGGTCTCGGCCGCTGTGGCAGCGATGGTGCGGCCCACGGGCGTGGATCCGGTGAACGAGACCTGGTCGACGTCCGGGTGCCGGGTGAGCAGGTCACCCACCACGCGGCCGCTGCCCGGGACGAGATTGAACACACCCGCGGGCAGCCCGGCGGCCTCGAACGCGCGGGCCAGCTCGAACGCAGCGAGCGGGGTCAGGCCCGCGGGCTTGAGCACCACCGTGGTGCCGGCGGCCAGGGCCGGGACGACCTTCACCACCACCTGGTGCAGCGGCAGGTTCCACGGCGTGATCGCTGCGACGACCCCGACCGGCTCGCGGCGGATCAGCGAGTTCCCGATCTGCGAGGTGAACGGGAACCGCTCGAGCGCGTCGACCGTCGCGTCGACCACCGCGATCGGGGTGTCGACGTGCAGCGCCCGGGCCACCTTCGGCGGCGAGCCCTGCTCCCGATTGACGATGTCCGCGAACACGTCTGCTCGCTCCTTGAGGACCGCGCTGAGCCGGCGCAGTGTTGCGGCCCGTTCGGCCACCGGGGTCGCTGCCCAGGCCGGGAACGCCGCCTTTGCCGCGGCGACCGCCGCCTCGACGTCCTCTGTCGAGGCCTGGGTGATGCGGCCGATGACCTCCTCGGTGGCCGGGTTCTCGACATCCAGGTCAGCGCCGCCACCCGGGGTCCAGCGGCCGTCGATGTACAGCTTCGGCTCGTGGATCAGCTCCACGGTCGGGTCGCTCATCGGTCTCCCTCCACGTCGTGCACGGTCGTGTTGCGGGTGGTCGGCAACACCAGCTGCAGCACCAGGGGTGCCGCGCCGGCGGCCGCGGCGGGCCCGACACCGGCGATCGGTACGCCGCCCGCGGCCGAGCGCCTGCCCGCGCGCGCCAGCAGCCAGCCGAGCAGCAGCCCGAGCAGGCCCGCGCCGAGTGGCACCGCCTGCTGCTTCAGCAGGCCGAGTACGGCGCCGCCGCCGGTCGCCATCAGGTCCAGGGGCTCGACGTCGTCGACCGACCGGGGCCGCGCTGCGGTCGGCGTCGCGATCGGTGCCGCGAGCTGCGCTGCGCCGCCTTCGGCCGTCACGGATCCCCGCCCGGGGTCCTCGCCATGCTCGCGACCCATCTCCTCCTCGAGGCGGCGGGCGAACTGCCCGATCAGTTTGCCGCTGACGTCGGCGATGACCCCTCGTCCGAACTGCGCGACCCTGCCGGCCAGCTCGAGCTCGGTCACGACCACGACCTCGGTGCCGGTGCCCTGCGGGTTGAGCTGCAGGTCGATGGTCGCCGCGGCGTTGCCCTGGCCGCGCACGTCCCGGCCCTCGGCGCGCAGCACGGCGTGGTGCTTGTCGTCATCGCGCTGCGCGAACCGGGCCACGCCCTCGTACTGGGCGGTGACCGGGCCGACCTTGACCTTGACCGCGCCCTCGTAGTCCTCGCCGTCGACCCCCAGCAGGGCCGCACCGGGCAGACACGGTGCCACCCGCTCGAGGTCGGTGATCACGGCCCAGGCGCGGTCGACCGGCTCCGCCACGCTGAACGTGTTCGTCAGCTCCATCGCTTCCCGCTCCTCACTAACTAACGCTCCTTAGTACGCTACGACAGCGATCCGCCGGCCGCCAGTACGGGGTGCGCATCGTCACCCGGCGGACGTCGAGTCGCCCGCAGCCGTTGACGAGGTCGACGAGGGCGCGGGGACGGCTGTCGAGGCCGTTCGGCCCGGCTCCTCGACGAGCTGCTGCTGCAGCCGGAAACGTAGGATCTTCCCGGAGCCGGTGCGCGGGATGGCGTCGCACTCGATCAGCCGGTCGGGCACCTTGAACGACGACAGCCGGGCGCGGACGCCGGCCAGGACGGCCTCGTGGTCGAGCCGCCCCGGCCGGGCGGGCACGACGAAGGCCACCGGGACCTCACCGAGGTGCGAGTGTGGCATCCCGACCACGGCGGCGTCGTCGATCTCGTCGGAGGCGATCAGGGCGTCCTCGATCTCGGCGGGGTAGATGTTCTCCCCGCCCCGGATGATCAGCTCCTTGGTGCGCCCGCTGATCCGCAGGTAGCCGTTGAGGTCGCGGCGCGCGAGGTCACCGGTGCGATACCAGCCGTCCACCAGCACCGCGGCGGTCGCTTCGGGCAGGTTGTGGTAGCCGGGGGTGACGTTCGGGCCCTGCACCCACAGCTCGCCCTCCTCCCCCGGCATGACGTCCTTGCCCGACTGCGGGTCGACCAGCCGCACCGACAGGCCCGGCAGCGGCAGCCCGCACGACCCCATCACCCGCGTCCCGGTGGGCCAGTTCATCGTGACCATCGTCGAGGTCTCGGTGATGCCGTAGCCGTCGAGCAGGCGGATGCCGAAGGCGGCCTCGAACTTCTCGTTGACCGCGGCCGGCAGGATCGCCCCGGCGGAGACGCAGGCACGCAGGGCGGGCGCGGTGAAGCCCTGGTCGCCGACCCGGTCGAGCAGGTAGTGGAACATCGTCGGGACGCCGGGGAAGACGGTGACGTCGCCTTCCGGTCCGCCCGTGAAGCGCGTGGCGGTGTCGGTGACCGAGAAGCGCGGGAGCAGCCGCGCCGTCGCGCCGACCGCGAACACCCCGAGCACGCAGAGCACGAGGGCGTAGGAGTGGAACAGCGGCAGGGCGCTGAGCACCACGTCGTCGGAGTCGAGCCCGAGGATGGGCGCCCAGCAGGCCGCGACGACCCAGAAGCAGCCGCGCTGGGTGAGGTAGACACCCTTCGGCCGGCCCGTGGTGCCGGAGGTGTACAGCATCCAGGTTGGGTCGTCGAGGCCGAGGCAGTCGCGGGGGGACTCGCTGGAGATGGCGGCGAGCAGGTCGGAGTAGGCGACCTCCTCGACCGGGCCCGGCACCCCCGTCGCATCGCCGACCACGACGATCGCGAGCAGGTCCGCCCCGCGGGCGAGCTGGCGCACGGTGGGCAGGCGCTCCGCGTCGGTGATCACCACGCGCGAGCCGCTGTCGGTCAGGATGTGGGCGACCTCCGCGACCGCGGCCTGTGGGTTGGCACAGACCGCGATTGCGCCCGCCCGGGGCACGGCGAGGTAGGACTCGGCGACCTCGACCCTGTTGTCCAGGTAGAGCAGCACCCGGTCGCCGCGGCGGACCCCCATGCGCTGCAGGTGCCCGGCGATCCGTGCGGTGTTCTCGGCGAGCCCACTGAAGGTGAGGCTGCGCTCGTCGTCGATGTAGGCGATTCGGTCGGGCCTCACGTCGGTGTGGTTCGCCATGAGTTCCGGCACGGTGGCGATGTACTCCGTGCGCAGCACCACTCCTCCTCGGGTCGTCGGGACAGGGGAATCCGGCGGGCCAGCACCCACTCGGGTGCACTAATGGGTGACAGACGTCGGCTCTGATTCAAGCCCGGGCTGTGCGCGGACCTGCAACTCGTCGAACGACCGCTCGGCGCCGCGCTCCGAGGACAGCACCGTGCCAATCCAGCGGCCAGGAAGCCGACAGGGATCGCGAGCAGGCTCGGGTACTCGATCGGGTAGGGGGCCGCCGGGCCACACCGACGGCCGAGCACGATGCACTCGACCGAGATGAGGAGTCCGGCGACGATTCCGGCGATCGCGCCCGTGTGGTGAACCGACGCCAGGTCAGAGCCAGGAGCAGGGCGGGGAAGTTGGCCCCGGCGGCTACCGCCAACGCCGGCCCGACCAGGAACGCCATGGTGAAGTTCGGCCCCATCGGCAGCGTGATCACGATCGCGACGATCCCGGCGGCGACCACAGCGAGGATGGTCGCGGACGCCACCGCGGACACGAACACGATGAACAGATCGACGCCAAAGCTGCCCGGCCCGCCGCCAAGGAACCTCGCGAGCAAGGACACCGGGGCTACCACTCTTGCCGACCACTGGACCGGCCTCGGCCGGAAGCAGGGCACGGGCGCCGAACCCGATGACGGCCCTCATGCCGAACCCGATGACGGCCCCCATGCCGAAGAAGACGCCGATCGTCACAGCCGCGCCCGCGACCAGCAGCAGCACAGCCTTGAGGATCTGTACCCAGATCGTGGCAAGCCCAGTGTGCCCGCGAAGTCGGGAGCAGCGCCGACGACGGTCAGGAACACCGCGAACCCTCGGAGCAGGAGCGTGCTGACCGCCCGGTCGAAGCGACCACAACGGGCGGCCAGCTCCTGAAAGGGGTCGACGCCCGGAGCGCCGCCCAGTCGACTTCCTGCGATGCCGTCATCGAGCCCCTCCGGCGGTGGAGTGTACATTTGACTAGCTAACGCTCATAAGCTTAGCCCGACTCTAGTGAGGGCGACGACTTCTGGCAAGGTCTCCCGACCGGCGGGCCGGCGCTCACTGCTCGGCTCGGTCACGGCGCAGAGTGCCTGTTCAGTGCGATGAACACCGGTGCCGAAACGATTTGGCCGCGTCAAGGCGTACCTGCAAGTCGCTCGCAGGCCACTTGCTCGCTGTGGAGGCTCATCACTAGTGTCGGACTACGACCCTAGCGAGCGTTAGTCAGTGGGTCGGGAGACGCGCGGCGGCTAGTGGCCCCGCCGAGACTAAGGTTGTTGCATGCCGTCAGCGGACACCCGCACCGGCCCGGAGTCCCGGGCCGTGGTGACGAGCGAGGCCGTCCTGGATGCCGCGCTCACGTTGTTCGCCCAGCGGGGCTATCACGGCACGGCGTTGAGTCAGATCGCCGAGATCCTCGGCATCCGCACGCCCAGCCTCTACAACCACATGCGGTCCAAGCAGGAGCTGCTGGAGACCATCGTCGAGCAGACCCTCGACCACGTCCTGGCCGACTTCCATGTTGCGGTGGCTGGCACGGACGACCCGGTCGCCCAGCTGCGCGATGCGACCAGGGTCTACGCCCTGCGCCATGCCACGCACCGTCGCGAGGCGCTGATCGTCAACAGGGACACCACCAGCCTGCCCGAGCCCGCGCTCACCGCAATGCGGGAGCGACGGCGTGATCACGAGCGCGCTGTCCGCTCGGTGATCACCCGGGGCATCGAATGCGGAGTCTTTGCCGTCGGAAATGCGGGCCTCGCGTCCTTCGCCATCCTGGAGATGAGCGTCAGCATCGCCCGATGGTTCCGTGAGGACGGCCCGCGCACCGCCGAGCAGGTCGCCGACGAGTACGCCGAGTTCGCCCTCCGGATCGTGAGGTACCGCCCATGACCAGCGCCGGCACCCGGGACACGGTGACCAGCCGGGCCGTCCTGGACACGGCGCTGACCCTGTTCGCCGAACGCGGCTACCACGGCACAGCGCTGAGCCAGATCGCCGAGGTACTCGAGGTGCGCACCCCGAGCCTGTACAACCACATGCGGTCCAAGCAGGAGCTGCTGCAGACGATCGTCGCCGACACTGTCCGAGGGGTCCTCGACGACTTCCACGCCGCCATCGAAGGACGCACAGAACCCGTCGACCGGCTCTATCACGCCGTCCTGGTCTATGCGCGCCGTCATGCGACACACCGGCGGGAGGCGATCGTCGTCAACCGGGACACCTCGAGCCTTGAGGAGCCGTTCCGCTCACAGATGCAGGAGTTGCGGCGCGAGCACGAGCACGCCCTACGGACGATCATCAGCGACGGGGTCGCAGCGGACCGCTTTGTCGTGGACTCCCCCGCCCTGGCCTCGTTCGCCATCCGTGAGATGTGCGTCAGCATCGCCCGCTGGTACCAGGACGACGGGCCCATCGGCCCCGAGCAGGTCGCCCGCGAGTACACCGAGTTCGCCCTCAACATCGTCGGGCTCGGGCGCATCGGCTCCTGACCGACCCCAAAGCCCTGGGCTGCATACCGGAGTGGGCTTCCACCGGGCGACGACGACCTACCTCTCTGGCTCTGCCGTCCCGCAATGCGTCAAGAGGGCGGAGCTCCCCTGCCGCCCCTGTACCTGGCAGCCAGCTGGCACGAGACCCTGCGGGACGACACGACACGACACGACACAACACGCCTCGCCGAGCGCGCCCGCGCGGCCGGGTTTTCCGTGACGCTGGAGCTCGAGGACGGGCAGCAGCACGCCTATCAGATGGGCGCCGGACGGCTCGCTGTCGCGGACGAGTCGCTGACGCGGATCGGGCGGTGGATCTCGGGCCTACCCCGTGTCGCGGAGCCCGCCGCACGGCCGACGGTCGCCGGAGGTGCCCGATGAGGTTCGGGGTCGTCCTCGCTTCCCGGATCGCCGACTGGGAGGTCTTTCGGTACGCGGAGGAGCTGGGCTTCGACTCGGTGTGGGCCTGCGACTCCCAGATGCTGTGGTCCGACTGCTACGCAAGCTCGCCCTTGCCGCGGCCCACACCGAACGCATCGCCCTCGGCCCGGGTGTCGCCGCGGCCGGCACCCGGCTCGCACCCGTCACGGCCCACTCCATCGCGTCGGTGGCGAAGCTGGCGCCGGGCCGGACCTTTCTCGGTATCGGCACGGGCCACACCTCGATGCGGGTCATGGGCCGCAAGCCCATGCCCGTCGGTGAGCTCAGGACCTACGTGCGCACGGTGCGCGGTCTGCTCGCGGGCGAGGAGGTGGACCTCGGCGGAGGCGCACACACCCGCGTCCTGATCCGCGACCAGGGGTTCGTCGACCTCGACCACCCCATCCCGGTCGTCGTGGGCGCCAACGGCCCGCGCGCGCTGCGCCTCGCGGGCGCGGAGGGGGACGGTGTCGTCCCGATCGCCGTGACCCGCCCGGACGAGGTCGAGGGCGTCACGAAGCTGGTGGCCGAGGGTGCCGCTCGGTCCGGCCGCGCCCTTCCTCCGGGCTTCGCCACGACGTCGATGACGAACGTCGTCGTGCTGGCGGAGGGCGAGTCGGCGACCTCGTCGCGTGTGCTCGCGATGACCGACTCCTGGGTGGGCGCCGCGATTCACTTCACCTACGAGATGTGGTCGATCCGGGAGGACGAGGACGCCGTCCCCCGCCCTTCCGTCCCTTCTGGGAGGAGTACTGCGCGCACGTCGCCGGATGGAGACCCCCGAGGACCGCCCGCTACCTCGAACTGCACGACGGCCACGCCACCTGGCTGCCCGCCGCCGAGCGCGGGTTCCTGACCGAGGACGCCGTCCGGGCGCTCATGATCGTGGGCACCGTCGACGAGGTCGTGGAGCAGATTCGGGAGGCGGAACGGGCCGGCGTGACCGAGCTGGCACTCCAGAGCCCGCTGGCCACTGCCCGAGACGTGATGCGGGAGTTCGCCGAACGGGTCCGGCCGGCGCTCCGAGCGCCACTTGCCCTGGTGCAGGCGTCGTCGCCATCAAGGCCCAGCGTTCCCCGAAGTGGGTGCACACTCGCCGGAGTCCCACCGCCGCAATCGACAAACCCGCACGTGCGGGTTCACAGATGTCGATCTCCTTCTGCCGGATCGAGGGGCATGAAGGCCTTACCGAGAGGGGTCCGAGAGAAGCGGGGCGCCGGAGCCGGCTCGATGGCTCCGTGAGCGTCGGTCACGAGGGTCCGGCGAGCTGCGAGATGCGCGTCGGCAGGAGCCTCCTCCAGCGACAGGACCGGGGTGACGCACGCGTCGACGGAGGCGAACCGTCGGGTCCATTCGGCGCGGGTGGCGGTGGCGAACGCCGTGGCGAGGAGTGCCTTCGTCTCCGGCCACCGCTGCCGGTCCCATTGGTCCGGCACGACCGCGGCGTCGAGTTCGAGGACCTCCAGCAGCCGCGACCAGAACTGCGGCTCGATGCTGCCGACCGCCATGTACTCGTCGTCGGCGGTGCGGTAGACGTCGTAGAAGGGAGCGCCCGAGTCCAGTTCGTTCTCCCCCGGCGCGCCCGGCCACCGGCCCTGGGCGAGCCGACTCCAGATCCCGGTCATGAGCAGGCCGACCCCGTCGACCATGGCGGCGTCGACGACCTGGCCGCGGCCCGAGGTGTGCCGCTCCACCAGGGCCATCAGCACGCCGGCGAACAGCAGCATCCCGCCGCCGCCGTAGTCGGCGACGATGTTGAGCGGAGGGACCGGGGCCTCGCCCCGGCGGGCGATCGAGCGCAGGGCGCCGGTGAGCGAGAGGTAGTTGATGTCGTGGCCGGCCTGCGCGCTGCGCGGGCCGTCCTGGCCCCACCCGGTCATGCGCCCGTAGACCAGCCGCGGGTTCGCGGTGCACAGGTCCTCCGGCCCCAGACCGAGCCGCTCCATCACACCCGGTCGGTACCCCTCGATCAGGACGTCGGCGGCCTCGGCCGCGCGGTGGGCCCGCGAGCGGCCCTCCGCCGACTTCGGATCCACCTCCAGGGTGTCCCGTCCACGCAGCAGCGCACCACCGTCCGGCGAGCCGCCCGGACGCTCGATCCGCAGGACGTCCGCCCCGGCGTCGGCCAGCATCATGGCGGCGAACGGTCCGGGACCGAGACCGGCGAACTCGACGACCTGCAGGCCCGTCAACGGGCCCTGCCCCTCACCCACGTGCCCCTCCACGGCAGACCAGCAGATAGCTGCCCGACTGACGACGGGTCTCCACCAGACCGGCGCGCCGCAGGCGGGCGAGCCGACCTCGGACCTCGTTGCGGCTGACGCTCCACAGCTCGGCCAGCCGCCGCTCACTGGGGAGACGGCCCTGGTCGGAGATCTCGGCGAGCATGGCGAGCACGTGCGCAGGCGGGCGCCCCGGGGCGCCGGTACGCAGATCGTCACCGTGCACGGTGGCTCGTCTCCTCCAGCCGGGCCCCGAACTCCTCCTGCACGGCGCGGGTGTGCTCGCCCAG
This sequence comes from Pseudonocardia sp. NPDC049154, assembly GCF_040648315.1. Lineage (NCBI taxonomy): Bacteria > Bacillati > Actinomycetota > Actinomycetes > Pseudonocardiales > Pseudonocardiaceae > Pseudonocardia > Pseudonocardia sp. NPDC049154. The sequence goes on along the minus strand of NZ_JBEZDN010000025.1, from coordinate 24,603 downwards.
GTCGGGGACCCTCGCGCTGTGGACCACCCAGTCCGCGCTCGTCGGGGGTGGGCGGAGGGCGGGGGCGGTGCCGCCGGGGGTCGTGACCTCGTGCCAGCGGCCGCGCTCGCGCAGCTGCGGGTGCGCCGCCAGGTCGGTGACGTCGTTGAGCCGGGCGTTCCCGATGCCGGCGGCGTCGGCCATGGTCTGGATCTCGGCGAGGTCGCGCGTGCGGCACCAGTCGCCGAGGACCTCGTCGAGCTCCGACCGGTGCCGGATCCGGTCGGCGTTGTGCCGGTAGCGCTCGTCCTCGGCCAGGTCCGGTTTGCCGAGCAGACCGGCGAGGCGGCCGAATTCACGGTCGCTCGTAGTCCCGAGCACCGCGATCTGTCCGTCCCTGGTCGGGTAGGCGCCGTACGGAGCGATCAGCGGGGAGCCCATCCCGGCGGCGCGCGGTGCCGGCGCGCCGTGGACGACCTGGTTCAGCGCGAAGCCCATCATCTCGGCGACGACGTCGAGCATCGCCAGGGACACGACCGTCCCGCGGCCCGTCCGCTCGCGGTCGTACAGGGCCGTGACGATGCTGCCGAAGGCGTACAGAGCGGTCCCGATGTCCGCGACCGGCACTCCGGGCTTGGCGGGTGCGCCAGGTTCCCCGGTGATCGCACACACCCCGCCCTCGGCTTGGACCAGCAGGTCGTAAGCCCGCTTGTGGTCCAACGGCCCACCGAGGCCATAGCCGGAGATGTCCACCACGACGAGGCGCGGCCGGTGCTGGACCAGATCGGCGGGGCCGAGCCCGAGACGCCCAAGCGCACCCGGGGCGAGGTTGCTCACGAAGACGTCCGCGGCGTCCAGCAGGCGCTCGAACAGGGCTCGGTCCGACGCCTGGGTCAGGTCGAGCGCGGCCGACTCCTTGCCGTGGTTGAGCCAGACGAAGTGGCCGGACATCCCGTGGACGACGTCGTCGTAGTGGCGGGTGGAGTCCCCGCCCGCGGGGTTCTCCACCTTGATCACCCGCGCTCCGAGATCGGCGAGGTGGCGGGTGCACAGCGGAGCCGAGATCGCCTGCTCCAGAGCGACGACCAGCAGCCCCTCCAGCGGGCTCACGTGAACCTCGGCGCGCGCTTCTCTCGGTGCGCCGCCACGCCCTCGACGACGTCCGGTCCGCCGAACCCGTGGAACTCCAGTCCCAGTGAGGCCTCGAAGGCAGGCCAGGCCTGGCGGTACCAGTTGTTCAGGGCGTGCTTCGTCCACTGGAGCGCGCTCGGCGAGCCCGCCGCCAGCCGCACCACGATGTCCATGGCGCGGTCCTGGACCTCGGCGTCGTCGACACAAAGGGACACGAGCCCGATCCGCTCGGCCTCCTCGCCGGTGAGCACCTCGTTGGTGAGCAGGTGGTACTTCGCCTTCGCCAACCCGCACAGCAGCGGCCAGCAGATCGCTGCGTGGTCGCCAGCGGCCACGCCGAGCCGCACGTGTCCGTCGACGATCTTCGCGCGGCGGCCGACCACCGAGACGTCGGCGAGCAGCGCCGCGACCAGGCCGGCCCCCGCGGCGGGCCCGTTGACCGCCGACACGATCGGGACGTCGCAGTCGATGATGTTGCGCACTAGGTCGCGGGCCTCCCGCAGCACCCGGGTGCGCACCCGCCAGTCGTCCACGATGGACTCCACGAGGTCGAAGCTTCCGCCCGCGGAGAACGCCCGGTCCCCCGCGCCGCGGATCAGGACGGCACGCACGGACTCGTCCCGGGACACCGCCGTCCACACGTCGGCGAGGTCGCGGTGCATGTCCGCGCCGACCGCGTGCAGGTCCGGGCCGTCGAGCACGATCCGTAGCACGCCGTCGGCGGGCCGGTCGACCGAGAGCGTTGGGAATTCCTCGTATCTCCTCATGCCCCCACCCTCTCCACCAGCGCAACCTTCACGTGGTCCGGGCGCTTCAGCGAGCCCTCCGGGACGAGCTGCACCCGGCTCTTCACGTTGAGCGCCGAGCGCACCCTGTCCTCGATCGCCCGCCGCAGCTCCTCGTGACGGTAGCCCTCCAGGTCGGCGGCGTGCTCGACGATCAGCGGCAGGGGCTGCTGGGTCGAGTGACCCGCGAAGTCCACGCGGATCCGCATCTCCCCGGTGGTTGCGGGCGCCAGGCTCAGCACGAGGTCCTTGATGGCCGAGGGGAAGACGTTGATCCCCCGGACGATGAGCATGTCGTCGGTGCGCCCGACGCAGCGCACCTTGTAGCCGGTCCGTCCGCAGGCACAGTCCGTCCCGGTGACCACGACGTGATCGCGGGTGCGGAACCGCAGCAGCGGCGAGGCCTGCCGTCGCAGCGCGGTGTAGACCAGCTCGCCCTCGGCCCCGTCGACCGGCTCGACGCGCTCGCCGGTGTCGGGGTCGATGAGCTCGGTGACCATGAGGTCCGGGGAGAGGAAGTGCATCCCGTCGTTCGCCTCGCACTCGCCCCAGTAGGTGGAGGCGATGTCCGTGCCGCCCAGCATCTCGCGCACGGTCGCACCCCAGAGGTGTTCGAGGTTCTCGCGGACGCTGGGCAGGCCTGCGCCCGGCTCGCCGCCGACGCTGATCGACCGCACGCCGAGGTCCTGAGAGCGTTGCCCGACGACGGTGGGCGCCTGCTCAGCGAGGTAGGCCAGGAAGTGCGGGGTGCCGATGATCAGCTCGGGACGTTGGTCGGCCTGGACCCGCAGGAGTCGCTCGGCGCCGGCCTCGGCCCCGATCGGGATGTCGACGATACCCATGTACTGCAGGATCTGCACGATCGGCAGGCCGCCGACGAACCCCTTGCTCATGCCGAACGCGTGCAGTGCGCGGTCGCCAGGGCGGAACCCGTTGGCGTAGAGGGCGCGGGCGCCGAGCTCACACCAGGTGGTGACGTCAGAGGCGGTCAGCCCCACGTAGGACGGGCTGCCGGTGGTCCCGGACGAGGCTTGGACCTGCACGATCTCCGTGCGGTCCGCGGCGACGTGCCGGCCGAGCGGCGGCGACGCGGCGAGGCTGTCGCGCAGCTCCTGCTTCTCGGTGAACGGGAGGTCGGCGAGGTCGTCGACCGAGCGGACGTCGGCGGGGTCGACGCCGTGTTCGACGAATTTGGCCTGGTAGAAGGTACTGTGCGCGGCGAGGTGGGCGATCTGCTCGCGGAGGTTCGCGTCCTGTACGGCGCGGGTCTCGGTGGCGGGCAGGGTCTCGATCTCGCTCCAGTGCGAGGCGGAGAACGGGGTGGCCGGCTGGACGTACATCGGTGCCTCTCGAGGGGTGGCGGAACGCCCGGGCGGGCGGGTGCCCGCCCGGGCTGGGATCACCGAGCGTCGACGATCAGGAGTCGAGGACGATGACGCCGCGGATGTTCTTGCCCGCGCGCAGGTCCTCGTAGCCCTGGTTGACGTCCTCGAGCCGGTACCGCTGGGTGATGAGCTCGTCGAGCTTGAGCTTGCCCTCGTCGTAGAGCCGCAGCAGGCGCACGATGTCGTACTGCGGGTTCGACGACCCGAACAGGCAGCCCTTGATGGTCTTCTCCATCAGGGTCAGCTCCATGCCCGAGATGTGGACAGTGAGCTTGGCCGGGTCGGCGAGGCTCGCGAGGCTGACGGTGCCGCCCTTGCCGATGATGTGGAAGGCATCGCTGATGACCTTCTCGTCCGGGGTGCCGACGAAGATCAGCGCGCCGTCGGCCATCTGCCCCCAGGTCATCTGCTTGACCGCCTCGTGCGCCTCCTCGGCGGTGGCGAACGCGTGGGTGGCGCCGAACTTGAGCGCGGTGTCGCGCTTGAACTCGATCGGGTCGATCGCGACGACGTACCGGGCACCGGCCATCACCGCGCCCTGGACCGCGTTGATCCCGAGGCCGCCGATGCCGAAGATGACGGCGGTGTCGCCGGCCCGGATCCCGTTGTTGTAGACCGGGCCGCCCCACCCGGCGGGGACACCGCACCCGACCAGTACGGCGGTCTCCAGCGGCAGCCACTCGTCGACCTTGACGACCGAGTGCTGCGACACCGTGGTTCGCTCGGAGAAGCTGCCCAACAGGCACAGGCTGCCGAAGTCCACGCCGTCCTTATGGAATTTGAACGACCCGTCGGGGAACCGGCCCTCCAGGATGGTGGCGCCCATGTCGCAGAGGTTCGAGCGGCCGGAGGCGCAGTAACGGCAGGTCCCGCAGTTGGGGATGTAGCTGCACACCACATGGTCTCCGGGCTTGACCTTGGTGACGCCCGGACCGACCTCCTCGACGATCCCCGCGCCCTCGTGGCCGCCGACGATCGGGTAGCGCGGCGGCATGTCGCCGTCGGTCAGGTGCAGGTCGGAGTGGCACAGGCCCGCGGCGACGTTGCGCAGCAGCACCTCACCCTCACCGGGCCCGTCGAGGTCGAGCTCCATGATCTCGAACGGTCGGTGCACGCCCAGGCTCACGGCCGCCTTGGTCTTCATGACTGGTCCTCTCGCGTCGTTGCGGTGTCCTCATCAATGCTCGCGGCGATGCCCGCCGGAGGTCTGTTCAGGGTTTGCACAGCGTCAGACCCCGATGGCGATCGCCTTGGTCTCCAGGAACTCCTCGAAGCCCTGGACGCCGCATTCGTGGCCGAGCCCGCTCTGCTTGTAGCCGCCGACCGGCAGGTCGCGGGCGTAGAAGAAGCCGCCGTTGACCGACATCATCCCCGAGCGCACCCGGCGAGCGACCGACACGGCCCGCTCCTGGTCGGCGCTGAAGACCGATCCGGCCAGGCCGTACGCGGTCCCGTTGGCCAGGGCGACAGCATCCGCCTCGTCCCGGTAGGGCATCAGGCACAGCACGGGCCCGAAGATCTCCTGCTGGGCGATCGTGAAGTCCCTGCCCACGTCGCCGAACAGGGTGGGCTCGACGAAGAAGCCGGTATCGAGGTGGGCCGGGGTGCCGCCACCTGCGAGGACGGTCGCGCCCTCGGCCCTGCCCTTCTCGATGAACGACAGCACCCGGTCCCGCTGGATCGCGCTGACCTGCGGGCCCTGGATGACCAGCGGGTCTCGGGGGTCGCCGTACGCGATCCCGTGATAAGCCGCGGTCGCCAGCTCGGCGGCCTCGTCGTAGCGGTCCTCTGGGACCAGCAGCCGGGTGGGCAGCACGCAACCCTGGCCCGCCGACCAGCACACCATGCCGGCCGCGACAGGGACGAGATCGGCGATCGGGGCGTCGTCGAGCAGGATGTTGGCGCACTTGCCGCCCAGCTCGAGGGCCACCCGGCCGATGCGCTCGGCGCTGTTGGCGATGATTCGGCGGCCGACGGCGGTGGAGCCGGTGAAGTGGACCATGTCGACCCGGCGGTCGGTGGTCAGGATCTCGGCGACGGCGTTGTCCGAGGTCGGGACGATGTTGAGCACTCCTGGCGGGATGTCGGTCTCCTCGGCCACGACCCGGGCGAGCAGCGTGGCGTGCCACGGGGTCTGCGGGGCGGGCTTGAGGATGACGGCGTTCCCGGCGGCCAGGGCCGGGGCGATCTTCGTCATCGCGGTGTAGAGCGGGAAGTTCCACGGGGTAATCGCCGCGACCACGCCGACCGGTTCGCGTGCGAGCAGCCGGCGAGTCCCGGCAGCCCAGGGCTGGTCGGGCAGCGTGACGTCGTAGTCGTAGGACTCCGCGAGCTCGGCGAACCACGGCAGCAGGTCGAGCGCGAAGTCGCTGTGGAAGGCGTGCGTGGTCCGCAGCGCTGCCCCGACCTCCCACACCGCGGTGGCGCGCAGCTCGTTGGCCACCCGGAGCAGGCCGGCGTGCAGCTGCTCGAGGCAGCGGCGGCGGAAGGCATGGTCGGTCGCCCAGCTCGTCTCGTCGAAGGCCCGGCGAGCCGCGACGATCGCCTCCTCGACGTCCTCGGGTCCGGCGTCGGCGGTCGAGCCCATCACCTGCTCAGTGGTCGGGTCGACGTTGTCGAAGCGGGCGCCGGAACGCGCCTCGCGGCGCTCACCGTCGACCAGCAGCAGCGGGCTGCCCGAGGGGGCCCGGTTCACCAGCTCCAGCAGGGGCGCGTCCGGGTCGCGGGACCCCCACATCGCGCCGAGGGCGGTCTGCAGCTCTGAAGATGCCGTGGCGGTCACGATCCGTCCCTTCGTCGTGGATGGCGACGGGCGGTCGACCCGCTCCATCGCTGATCACACCCCGAAGGCTGCCCGGTGTGCGGGCGGCGCCCTGTTCAATCCTTGGACAGCACGTCAGGCCTTGATTCGCAGCGTGCGGATCCGGTTGTAGAGCGTGCCACGGCTGATGCCGAGATCCCGGGCAGCGGCCACCTTGTTACCGTGGTTGCGCTCCATCGCCGCGAGGATCGCGTCGTGCTCGGACCGCTCCCAGGGGCTCATCCGCGCGAGCTCGGGCCCGGAGCGGTACTCCGACGGCAGGTCGGAGATGAGTATGTCCCCGGCGCTGCGCCGACCCGCAACGGTCCGGACGACGTGGGCCAGCTCCCGGAGGTTCCCCGGCCAGTCGAGCTCGGCCAGGCGCGCCAGCGTGGGGGGCGTGAACCGAGCGGATCCGCCGGTGGCCCGGGCGAGCATCCGCCGCGCCAGCGCCGGGATGTCGGACCGCCGGTCGCGCAGCGGACCGAGCTCGATTCGCCCGAGGCAGCGAAAGGCCAGGTAGCGGTGCTCGGCCCCGAGCTGCGCCATCGGCGGTCCCGTGAGCGCGATCCAGGCGCCGTTCGCGATCCGCTCCCCGACGGCGCGGAGCAGGTGGTCGTCGAGGAGATCGAAGTCCTCCACCACGACCAGAGCCTCAGTGGACGCCGCCGCACGGACCCGGTTGAGCCAGGCGACCCGGCCTACCTGCTCGATGTCCGCGCAGCTCATCGTGACCACGGTGTCGTCCGGCCCGGCAAGGAGCCGGGCGGTGTGGCTGCGGCCGGTGCCAGGTTCGCCCACCACCACGGTGGCCAGCCGGTGGGCGCGGCACCGGGCCAGCTCCCGGTCAACCGGCTCGACGGCGGCGACCGGTGCCGCGATCGTGCTCCGCCTGCGGGTGTAGACGGGGGCGAAGGAGATCAGCGCGTTGCCGTGACCGTCCGCGATATCGACCGTGAGCTGCAGGTCGAGGCCCCGGGCGGTGCCGAACCGCACCTCACGGTCGCCGGAGCCGGCGCGGGCCCGGTCGGCCAGCTCGCGCAACCGGGAGTGGTCGTCGGCGTCGAGGTGGTCCATCGCCGTCCGGTTGGCCACGACCACCTCGCCGTCCGCACCGAGGGCGAGCAGGGCCCGGTCCTCGCGCCTGCTCGTCGCCGAGTCGAACGCATGCAGCAGTCGGCGCCCCGCGTCCCGCGAGTCCGCGAGCAGAGCACGTTCGATGTCCTCGACGGCCTGCCGCAGGAAGGGCCCGAACAGCGGGTTCTCCTCCCCGGCCCGCCCCGCCAGGTCCAAAACCCCCTCAAGCCTGCGGGTGACCGGGTTGATGATCGGGTAGCCGTAGCAGCTGTAGACCCGCAGCGACTGGGCGAAGTGCTCACCGCCGCGCACCGCGACGCCGCGCCGCAGCTCGAAGGGGGCGGCGATGGCGTTGGTGCCCGTGGAGTCCTCGGTGAACTGCCGACCGAGGACGACGCCGGTGTGGTCGAGCACGTCGGAGGTGCGGTGGCTGATCCGGCCGCGGTGCACGATGCGCGCCGCATTGTCGGCCAGCACGGTGAAGTACGACGTCTCGGCCAGCGCGTCGGCCACGCGGTCGAGCACCGGGAGGGCGGCCCGGAGCAACCTGCTGCCGGTGTCGACCTCGACGGCGTCGAGACGTTCCAGGGAGAGGTCCGGGCGGACACCGGACATCCAGGACCGCTCCCAGGATGTCCTGATGTCCTCCGTCGCGGTGGACGGGAGCTCGGCGGTGGCCGGTGCGACGTCCATGTTGAGTCCTCCGATTCGGGCCTGCTCGACGGTAGCCCGCCGGGTCAGGCGCTCTCCAGGACCGCGGCGAGCCCCTGGCCGCCGCCGATGCACATGGTGGCCAGCCCCCTGCCACCGCCGCGACGCTGCAGCTCGTGCAGCAGCGTGGTGACCATGCGGACCCCCGTCGCGCCGATGGGATGTCCCAGGGAGATGCCGGAGCCGAGGACGTTGAGTCGGTCGTGGTCGTGCCAGCCCCAGCCCTCCAGCACCGCCAGCACCTGCACGGCGAAGGCCTCGTTGAGCTCGACCAGCGCCATGTCCTCGAGCAGCGAGCGGGTATCGGTCCCGGTCCGGCTCGCGAGCCGCGACACGGCGGGCACCGGTCCGAACCCCATGCGAGACGGCGCGCAGCCGGCCACCGCCCAGGACTCCAGGTAGCCGAGGGGCTCCAGGCCGAGGTCGTCGAGGGCGTCCTCGGCGACGACGAGGCAGGCGGCCGCGGCGTCGTTCTGCTGGCTGGCGTTCCCGGCGGTGACCGTGCCGCGCGGCATGAGGGTGCGCAGCCGGGCGAGGCTCGCGTCGGTGGTGTCCGGCCGGATGCCCTCGTCGCGGGTGACGACGATCGGCTCGCCGCGCCGCTGCGGTACCTCGACCGGCACGATCTCGGCCTCGAACAGGCCTTCCTTCCAGGCGGCCGCGGCACGCTGGTGGCTGCGCGCGGCGTAGGCGTCCGCCGCCTCGCGACCGAGGCCGAAGTCCGAGGCCAGGTTCTCCGCCGTCTCGACCATCCCGGAGATCGGACCGAAGCGAGCCTCGGGCTGGGAGCGTTCCCGGCCGCGGTCGAGCCGGTCGTACAGCGACACCGTGCCCGCCCGCGCCCCCCACCGCGTCGCCGTGGAGTAGTACTCGATGCGGCTCATCGACTCCACACCGCCCGCGAGCACCACGTCCGCGGCCCCGGTCTGGACCATCATCGCGGCCGTGACCAGCGCCTGGAGCCCGCCGCCGCAGCGACGGTCGAGCTGCATCCCGGGCACGTGCTCGGGCAGACCGGCGTGCAGCGCCACCCAGCGGCCGACGCACGGGACCTCGGAGTTCGCGTAGGACTGGGCGAACACGACGTCGTCGACCCGGTCGGGGTCGATCCCGGACCGCTCCACCACGGCCCGGACGACCGTTGCGGCGAGGTCCTCCACCGGAACGTCACGCAAGGCGCCTCCGAAGGCCCCGACCGGGGTCCGCAGGGGCTGGACGATGGCCGCTCGCCGCACAGGTACTCCTCATCGACAGTGCTCGGATACGTCCACTCTCCGACTCCCGGCTGCGCCCGACTGCTCAGACTTTGCACACCGATCAGGTCGACCAGGTCGTGCGCATCTGCGCCCGCGCCTCGGAGTAGCGGGACCCGACGGCGTCGTCCCCGGCGACCGTGACGAGCCCGCCGTCCTCCCCAAGCGTGGGGTAGTCGGTGTAGCCCCGGGCGCCGCCGCTATAGAAGGTCGCCCGTTCCGGGACGGTGAGCGGCGCGCCGGTGCGGAACCGCGCGACAAGGTCCGGGTTGGCGATGAACGCCCGGCCGAACGCGACGAGGTCCGCGGTCCCAGCGGCCACCAGTCGGTTGCCGCCGGCGCGGGTGTGGTCGGTGGCCGAGATCAGCGGCCCGGACCAAAGGGGGCGGAAGTGCTCCGCGATCGACCTCGCGGGCAGCGGCAGCCCCTCGGTCGGGTTGATCGGCTCGAGCAGGTGCAGGTAGGCGAGCCCGCGGGAGTCGAGCTCGCGGACCACGTACTCGAACAGCGGCAGCGTCTCCTCGTCGACCAGCACACCGCCCAGCCGGTGCAGGGCCGGGTTGAGCCGCACACCCACCCGGTGGGCCGGGATCTCGGTGGCGATCGCGTCCACGACCTCGAGCAGGAACCGCGCACGGTTCTCGATGCTGCCGCCGTACCGGTCGGTGCGACGGTTCATGCTGCGGGCGAAGAATTGGCTGAACAAGTAGCCGTTTGCCCCGTGGACCTCGACTCCGTCGAACCCGGCGAGCACGGCATTGGCCGCCGCGCGGCGGAACTGGTCGACCGTCTCGACGACCTCGTCCGTGCCCAGTGCCCGGGGCCGAACCGTGGGGGTGTGGCCTCGGTGGGTGAAGCACCGGTCCTCGGGGTTGATGGCGGAGGGGGCGACCGGGAGCACCCCGCCGGGTTGCAAGTCCGGGTGGGACAGCGCCCCGACGTGCCAGAGCTGGGCGAAGATCCGCCCGTCCGCCCGGTGGACGGCCTCGGTCACCCCGCGCCAGCCCGCCACCTGTGCCGCGCTGTGCAACCCGGGCACGTTGATGTAGCCGACGCCCTGCGGCGAGACCGGTGAGCCCTCGGTGACGAGGAGCCCGGCCGTGGCGCGCTGAGCGTAGTAGGCGGCGTGCAGGTCGGTCGCGGCGTTCTCGGGGTTGTCCGCCCGGCTCCGGGTCATCGGGGCCATGACGACGCGGTTGGGCAGGAGCAGGTCGTGCAGGGCGTAGGGCTTCAGCAGCGGCTGGTCGGTCATGTCAATTCCTTCCGAGTCCCGGGACCGGGATCCCTGCGGCGCGGTGGATGCGGTCACGCGACTGCGCCGCCAGCTCGGCGATGCCGTCGCCGCCCTGGACTCGGCCGTCTCGCTTGACCGTGCGGCCGTCGACCAGCACGCGCACGACGTTGCCGGCGTGGCCGCTGGTGACGATCGCGGCGGCGGGGTCGGTCGCGGGGAGCAGGTTCGGGTCGGTCAGCCGGATCATGATCAGGTCGGCGGCCTTGCCGGGCGTGATGCTGCCGGTGCGGTCGTCGATGCCGCACGCCCGGGCGCCCTCGATGGTCGCAAAGGAGAGCAGGTCGGCGGCGTCGAACGTGGTGCCGGCGTCGGGGTCCAGCGGCCCACCCGCGCCCGCGCGCACCAGCTGCTGGTACGCCAGAGCCGCCCGCATCACGCCGAACATGTCGCCCGCGACCGCGGACTCGACGTCGACGCTGAGGCTCGGCCGCACCCCCGCTGCCATCAGCCGGTTCGTGGCGGGCTGCCCGAGCCCGGGCATGAACACCTCCAGTGCCGCCGCGACCGAGGCACTCGCGCCGTGGTCCGCCAGCATCCGCAGCTCGTCGTCGGTCGAGGTGCAGCAGTGGATGAACGTCATGTCGGCGGCGAGCGTGCCCGCCTTCTGGAGCGTGCGGATCGCCTGTTGCTCGGCGCCCCACTCCCCCAGGCCGACGTGCATGCTGATCCGCAGCCCGAGCTCGCGGGCGAGCCGGATGTCCCGATCGGTGACGTCCGGTGTGGACAGCTCGGGGCCCCGCAGCATCGCGTTGAGGGTGACCCGGGCGGAGTCGTCGGGCAGCAGCTGCTCCCGGACCCGCCTGATGTCGTCCGGATGGCACCGATCGCTGCCGAACTGCCACGCCTCGGCCTCGGTCGACGGCCAGCCGTGGTCGAACACCGTCCGGATGCCGGACTCCCAGTGCGCCTGGACCGCGGCGTCGGCGTGTGCCGGGCTGTTCATGATGTGCGACTCGTCCCGGACCGTGGTGATGCCGGCGTCGAGCGACATCAGGTCCGCGGCCCGGTTCCCGATCCGGACGTCCTCGGGAGTGAGGTGCGGGCCGACCGCGACCTGGACGTGGCCGCGGTACTCCGGATAGGTCCAGGCGGGGCCGAGGCTGCGCAGCGCCCCCTGCCAGGCGTGCCGGTGGGTGTCGACAAAACCGGGCAGCACGGCGTGTCCGGTCCCGTCGACGACGTCCGCCCGGTCGTCGATGAGTACCGGGCCGACCTGCGCGATCCGGCCGTCGGCGACGAGCACGTCGCCGTCGAGATCACCGAGCTGCGGGTCCTGGGTGAGGATGCGGGCGCCGCGGATCAGGAGTCGTTCGGGCTGCGGAGCGCTCATGAGCCGAGAGTGCCCGCCCGGCATTCATCGCGTCCAATGAAGAATCAACATGTGGTCATCGGTTCCATCGATAGACTGAGCGCGTGGACCTGCGCCGTCTCGAGGCCTTCGTCGTGCTCGCGCGCGAGCTGAACTTCACGCGCGCGGCCCGGCACCTCCACGTCACGCAGTCGACGCTGTCCGCGGCGATGAAGTCCCTGGAGTCCGAGCTGGGCGCCACCCTGTTCGCTCGCTCCACGCGCTCGGTCGCCCTCAGCGACGCCGGACGCGCCCTGCTCCCGCACGCCCGCGCCACCATCGACGCGATGGACGCCGCGCGCTCCGCCGTGTCCGCCACGGGCGAGCTGCGGGGCAGCCTCACCGTCGGCATGCTCAGCGGGCTCACGGTCGTGGACGTGCCCGCCCTCGTCGGACGGTTCCACCAGCGTCACCCGCAGGTGCGGCTGCGGCTGGAGACCCCGCGTCGGGGTACCGCGGACCTCGTCGACGAGGTCGTGCAGGGCCGGGTGGACGTCGCCTTCGTCGGCGGGCGTCTGGTCGATCCGCGGCTGCGCGCGGTCCCGATCCGGACCTACGACCTCCAGGTAGCCGTGCCCGCGGACCACCCGTACGCCGCCAAGAGCTCCCTCACCCTCGACGAGCTCGCGAACGAGGCCTTTGTAGACATGCCCGACGGCTACGGGCAGCGGACGATCATCGACGTCGCCTTCGCCTACCGCGCCCTGCCGCGCACCGTGGTCGCGGAGGTCACCGACCTCAGGAGCATCCCCGGGTACGTGGCCCACCGGCTCGGCATCGCCCTGCTCCCGCCGGAGGTGGTGCGCGACGGCGGGTACCCGCTGCGCACCATCCCCGTCTCCGACACCGACCTGTCGTGGACGCTCTCCGTGGTGACACACGCCGAGCACCCGTCGTCGCGTTCACTGAAGGCCTTCCTCGATCTCGTCCCCGCCCACGTCCGTCCGGAGCGGGCCTTCTGAGCCGCCATGCTCAAAGTTTGAACACCGGGCTCGGCCCGGATTCCGTTCACTGCGTCGGTACCACTCGGCCACAGATCGATGAGGAACCGTGGACGCAGAATCCTTCGACCAGATCGTCAGCGCCGTGCGCAGGCTCGTGCGCGACCTCGTCGTCCCTCGTGAGCAGGAGATCGAGGAGACCGACGCCATCCCCGACGACATCAGGGCGGCCGCCGCCGACATGGGCTTGTTCGGCTACGCACTGCCCGAGGAGTACGGCGGGCTCGGCGTCACGATGAGCGAGGACGTCCGGCTCGCCTTCGAGTTCGGCTACACCGCGCCGGCATTCCGTTCGCTGTTCGGCACCAACAACGGCATCGCGGGCCAGGTCATCGCCCGCTTCGGCGACGAGGCGCAGCGGGCCGAGTTCCTCCCCGCCCTCGCGGCCGGGAAGGCGGTCGCCTCGTTTGCCCTCACCGAGTCCGAGGCCGGCTCCGACCCGTCCGGCATGCGCACCACCGCCCACCCGGACGGGTCCGACTGGGTCCTCGACGGCACCAAGCGCTACATCACCAACGCCCCGTTGGCCGACCTCTTCGTCGTCTTCGCCAGGACCGGGACAGAGGCACGGGAGATCTCGGCGTTCGTCGTCGACGCCGGGACACCGGGCCTCACCGTCGGCCCCCGCGACGCCAAGATGGGCCAGCACGGCGCCTGGACCGCGGAGGTCCACCTCGACGGCGTCCGGGTCCCGGCTACACGGATGGTCGGCGCGGAGGGGCGGGCGTTCCGCAGCGCCATGACGGTGTTGTCGCGAGGACGGCTGCACATCGCCGCCCTGTGCGTCGGGCTGTCCCAGCGTGTACTCGACGAGTCCGTCGCCCACGCCGCGGCGAGCCGACAGGGTGGGCGGCCCATCGGGGAGTTCCAGCTGGTCCAGGCGATGCTCTCCGAGTCCTACGCCGAGCTCGCCGCGGGGCGGGCGCTGGTCCTCGACGCCGCGGCCCGCTACGACGGCGGAGCCGATACGAGCACCGGCCCCTCCGCCGCCAAGCTGTACTGCAGCGAGATGGCGTCGCGGATCACTGACCGAGGGGTCCAGGTGCACGGAGGACTCGGCTACCTGAGCACGACACCGGTCGAGCGGTTGTTCCGCGACGCTCGGCTATACCGCATCTATGAGGGCACCAGCGAGGTCCAGAAGGTCGTCATCGCCCGGTCCCTGCTCCGCGAGGCGGGCATGCGATGAAGGGGGTCGAGGGTGCGACTGTCGTCGTACTCGGCGGGACCTCCGGCCTCGGCCTGGCCACGGCCGAGCTGGCGATGAGCCGCGGCGCCGGGCGCGTCATCGTGGGCGGCCGGGACCCCGAGCGGCTGGACGAGGCGCTGTCCCGGCTGGGCCCCCGCGCCGAGGGCCACCAGGTCGACGTCTCCGACGAGGAGGCGATCAAGACCTTCCTGGAGCGGACCGGACGGCTGGACCACCTGCTCGTGACCCCCTCGAAGCTGGTGCCGACCGCCGTCGTCGACGCCCGCGCCGAGGCCGTCCGGCCCGCCATGGACCTGCGCTTCTGGGCGGCGTTCCACGCGAGCCGCCACGCCGCGCCGCTGCTGGAACCCGCCGGCTCCATCACCTTGGTGTCCGGCATCGCCGGCACCCGGCCGATGGCACGCGAGGCCGTGGCCGGGGCGTCCTGCGCCGCGGTCGAGGCGCTGATGCGCTCGCTGGTCACCGAGCTGGCACCGATCCGGTGCAACGTCCTGTCCCCCGGCTACGTCGACACCCCGCTGCTCGACGGCTTCTTCGGCGACGCCCGCGCGCAGAAGATCGCCGCGATCGCCGCGCAGCTCCCCGGACGGCGCATCGGGTCGCCCACCGAGGTCGCCGACGCCGCCCTGTTCCTCATGGGCAACGCCTACATGAACGGCCACGTCCTCACCATCGACGGCGGTCACACGCTCGTCGTCTGACCGGAAAGGTCACTCGCGATGTCAGAGCTGCCATCCCTTACCGCTCCCACGGCCCCGAGCCGACGGCGCACCACCGCCGTCGCGTTCGCCTCCTGGGCCGGTGCCAGCATCGAGTGGTACGACTTCTTCATCTACGGCACCGCCGCCGCCCTAGTCTTCCCGAACCTGTTCTTCCCCTCGGAGGACCCGCTGACCGGGACGCTGCTGTCCTTCGCGACCTTTGGCGTCGCCTTCGTGGCCCGGCCCTTCGGCGGCGCTCTGTTCGGGCACATCGGCGACACGATCGGCCGCAAGCAGACCCTCGTCGCCGCGCTCGTCGCGATGGGCGTCGTCACCACTTTGATCGGGCTGTTGCCCTCCTACGCCACCATCGGGGTCACCGCCCCGATCCTCCTCGTGGTGCTCCGCTTCCTCCAGGGCATCACCGTCGGCGGCCAGCAGGGCGGCGTGATCCTCCTGGCCACGGAGAATTCCCCGGCGAACCGCCGCGGCTTCTACGGCAGCTTCGCCTCCGCCGGCGCGCCCGGCGGGGTCCTGCTCGCCAACGGCGCATTCCTTCTGGTCAACGGCACTACCTCACCAGAGGCGTTCCTCGCCTGGGGCTGGCGCATCCCCTTCTTCGCCAGCGTCGCCCTGATCGCCCTCGCCGTCCTGATCCAGCTCAAGCTCGAGGAGACCAGCGACTTCCAGACGACCCGAACCGGCCCCCGCCGCCGGTCGCCGGTCGTCGAGGCCCTCCGCCGACACCCCCGCCAGATCGTCCTGGCCGCCGGGAGCTACCTCGCGATCAACCTGACCTACTACGTCTTCATCACCTTCGTGGTCGCCTACGCCACCAACCCGTCGATCCTCGGGATGCCAGGAAGCACCGTGCTGACCGCCGTGTTGGTGGCCTCGGCGGTCGAGCTCGTCGCGCTGCCTGTCGCCGGCCTGCTCTCCGACCGGTTCGGGCGCCGTACCGTCTTCGTGAGCGGAGCGGTCCTGCTCGGACTGTGGTCGTTCGCGTTCTGGCTGCTGGTCGACTCCGGGTCACCCGCCCTGCTCACCCTCGCGCTCGTCGTCGGGCTCTCGCTGCTGCACAGCCTGCTGTACGGCCCGCAAGGCGCCCTGTTCTCCGACGCCTTCACCACCGAAGTGCGCTACTCCGCCCTCTCGCTCGGCATCCAGGCGGGGTCCGTCCTCGGAGGCGCCTTCGCCCCCTTGATCGCGACAGCGCTACTCGACGGCTTCGGGACTTCGACGGCGATCGCCACCTACATGCTCATCGGGTGCCTCGTCAGCGCTGCGAGTGCGCTGGCCCTCCGCCCGGTTGCCTCGATCAGACGACCCTGAGCGCTCTCGTAGCGCCATTGGCGGCGGCATGTTGCCCGCCCGCGCCCTCGATGCACCCCGAGCCGAAAGTGATCCACGAAGGTCCGCTGCGAATCGAGCACGAAGTCCGGCGGTCACCGTCTTGGTCACGGCTTACGGCCGATCCCGACCCGGGATGCGTTGATCATGCCGACGGGAGGAACCACCGGAACCCCGAAGCTGGTGCGGATGACGCAGGCGGGTCAGCTCACCGTGGCGTGGAACGTCGGCGCTCTGATGGGCAACGAGCCGGATACCGTGACCCTGCACGGCATGCCCAACTTCCACTGCGGCGGCACCATCTCGCTCGGCCTGCGGACCCTGCTGTTCGGCGGCACCCTGTTCACCCTGACCACCGAGGGGTTCCGGTCCCGGCGCGCGGTAGCGGAATTCTGGGAAGTCGCGCGGCGGTACCGGGTCACGAGTCTCCTCGCCACGCCCACCACGGCCACCGCGCTGCTGCACGGCGGCGGCACCGCGGACGGGTGCTGCATCCGGGACTTCCACGTCGGGGGCGCGCCGCTGTCGACGGACGTCCTGGAGCGCTTCCACGAGCGGTTCGGGATCTGGCTGCGCGAGAACTGGGGCATGACCGAACTGCACGGCACCACGACCGGGCACTTCGACGACGGCACCCGTCCTCGGGTGGGCTCGGCCGGACGAGCTCTGCCCTTCGTCCGGGTCAAGGCGGTCGAGCTCGACGAGGGCGGGCGCTGGGTGCGGGACTGCGCGCCCGGGGAGCGCGGTCTGCTGCTCACCGGGACACCGACGGCGATGGCGGGCTATCTGGACCCCGCGCTCGACGCCGACTTCTTTCCGGCCGGCCTGCCCGCAGACCTCCCACCCGGATGGCGGTGGGTAACACCGGCGATCTCGGGACGGTCGACGAGGACGGGTACGTCTGGATCTTCGGGCGGGCCAAGGACCTGATCATCCGCGGCGGGCACAACATCGATCCCGGCGAGATCGAGGACGTCCTGGTCCGCCACCCCGCCGTGCACCTCGCTGCCGCCATCGGCAGGCCGGACCCGGTCAAGGGCGAACTGCCGATGGCCTACGTGCAGCTGCGGGAGGACGCCGCGGCCGAGCCGGAGGAGCTGCTCGCCCACTGCCGCGCGCACGTCGGTGAGCGGGCCGAGGTCCCGGTCGAGGTCGTCGTGCTGGACCGGATGCCGACCACCGCGGTCGGCAAGATCTCCAAGCCCGCGCTCCGGCGGGAGGCCCTGCTCGCGGAGGTAGCTCGCGTCGTCCGCGAGCACGCCCCCGGCGGTGAGGTCCGGCTCGACGAGGCGGGCCCCCGACCGCGGGCCGTCGTCTCCGTGTCCGATCCCGCCGCGGCCGAGGCGCTGCGCACCCCGCTGTCCGGATACCCGTTCGAGGTCTCCCTCGTCGTGGCGCCGCCGGACCGATCCGCCGCAATGACTCCCGGCCCTCACTGACACCGCGAACCCCGACCACTGGAGCCAACGATGTCCCTCTCGACCGGTCAGTCCTCCTGGGCCGCCACCGGGAGTCCCGACGAGCTGTGGGAGATGTCCCTCGGCGATCTCCTCCGCAGGCGCGCGACCGAGCACCCCGACCGGTGCGCCCTCGTCGACGCCGACCCGGACCCGGGCCGGCGCCGGTCCTGGACCTACGCGGAGCTGCTCGCCACCGCCGAGCGGGTCGCCCAGTCCCTCCTCGCCCGGTTCCGTGCCTGGGGAGCGGCTCGCGATCTGGGCACCGAACTGCGCCGAGTGGGTACTGCTGCAGCAGGGGGCGAGCCTGGCGGGGCTCGTCCTCGTGACCGTCAACCCGGCGAACCGCCGCATGGAGCTGGAGTACGTCCTGCAGCGCTCGGGCGCCGCGGGCATCGTGCACGCCTCCGAGTACCGCGGCGTGGACATGGCGGTGACGGTGCGGGAGGCGCGGGCCGCCGCACCGGACCTGCGCGAGGCCATCGACCTCGCGGACTGGGACGAGTTCCTGGCCTCGGCGACCGGTGAGCACGAGCTCCCCCACGTGCGCCCGGGGGACCCCGCGCAGATCCAGTACACCTCCGGCACCACCGGCTTCCCCAAGGGCGCGCTGCTGCACCACCGCGGCGTCATCAACGCCTCCCGGCTCGTCGCCCGCGGCGCCGGGGCCACCGACGGCGCCGTGTGGGTCAACGCCATGCCGATGTTCCACATCGGCAGCGGCGCGCTGACCGAGATCGGCACCTTCTCCTTCGCGGGCACCTACGTGCTCATGCCCGCCTTCGATGCGGGGTCCCTGCTGGAGCTCATCGAGACCTACCGCGGAACGATCACCCTGCTGGTGCCCACCATGCTCACCGCGGTGCTGACCCACCCGGACCTGCCGAAGCGGGACCTCTCCAGCCTGCAGTCCGTGATGTCGGGGGCGTCGTTCGTGCCCGCCGAGCTCGTCGTCCGCACGAAGGAGACGCTGGGCTGCCGGTTCACGATCGTGTTCGGCCAGACCGAGCTGCACGGCGTGATCACCCAGACCGCACTCGACGACTCCCCCGACGACCAGTCCAGCACCATCGGACGGCCGCTGCCGCTGGTGGACGTGCGCATCGTCGACCCCGCGACCGGCGAGGTGGCCCCCATCGGGACGCGCGGAGAGATCTGCGCCCGCGGCTACCAGACGATGCTGGGGTACTTCGAGCAGCCCGAGGAGACGGCCGCCGTGTTCGAGGACGGCTGGCTGCACACCGGCGACCTCGGCACGATGGACGAGCGCGGCTATCTCACGATCACCGGCCGGCTCAAGGACATGATCATCCGGGGCGGCGAGAACATCTACCCTCGGGAGGTCGAGGACGCCCTGGCCACGCACCCGGGCGTGGCCGCGGCGGTCGTGGTCGGCATCCCGGACGCCCAGTGGGGCGAGCAGGTGGGGGCCGTCCTCGTGCCGACCGACCCGGCGAGCCCACCGGACCCCGCGGAACTGCGCGCCTATTGTCGCGAGCGGCTCGCCGCCTTCAGGGCCCCCAGCCAATGGTTCTTCGTCGACACCCTGCCGACGACGCCGACCGGCAAGGTCCAGAAGTTCGTCCTGCGGGACCGGATCGACGCCGGCGACCTCACCGGTACCGTGACCGTCTCGCCGACGCGGGGCACGTCGTGACGGCGCGGATCAGCAACCGGTACACCCGGCTCGTCGGCATCGAGCACCCCGTCGTGCAGGAGGGGCTGGGCCCCTTCCGAACCCCGAAGATCGCCGCCGCCGTGTCGAACGCGGGCGGGCTGGGGACGGTCAGCATGCCCGGGATGCCCGAGGACCTGCGCGAGGGCGCCCGGACGTTCCGGGCGCACATCGAGGAGTGCGCCTCGCTCACCGACCGGCCGTTCGCGGTGAACATCCCGGTCGGCGTGGACGCCTCCGGCGAGGTCGTCGAGTTCACCGACGTGTACATCCGGGAGGTGCTGGCCGCACGCGAGACCGACGCCGGACTCGCCGCGCAGCTCCGCGTGCTCACGACCTCGGCCGGGTTCCCCGGGCCGTACATCCCGATGGTCAAGGACGCCGGGATGGTGCACCAGCACAAGGTCGGCTCCACCCGGCAGGCCGTCAAGTCCGCGGAGGCCGGGGCGGATGTCGTCCTCGCTGCCGGGTTCGAGATGGGCGGCCACGCGCCGGCCAGCCGGATGCACACGTTCGTGGTGGTTCCGTCGATCACCGAGGCCGTCGACGTCCCGGTGCTGCTGACCGGCGGCGCCCGCGACGGCCGTGGGCTCGCCGCCGCGCTCTGCCTGGGCGCGGACGGGTGGCCCTGGGCACCCGGTTCATCCTCACGACGGACAACACGGGCTGGCACCCGCGCTACCTCGACGCGCTGCTCGGCGCCCGGGAGGGGGACGACGTGGCGTTCGACGGGGTCTACGGCCCCTGCCGCGGCCTGCGCAACGACGCCTCCACCTCGCTGCTCGAGGGCCCCGCCGACCCGGACGCGGACCCGACCGAGCTGGTCCGGCACAAGATCGAGTCGATGCAGCGGGCGCAGACCGAGGGCGACACCGAACAGAGCCTCGTCATGACCGGCCAGGTCGCCAGCGCCATCACCGAACTGGTGACCATTGCGGAGTTCGTGCCCGGCATGGCCGAGGAGGCCCGCAAGATCCTCGACGACCTCGCCGGTCGGCTCCCCTGACGCGACGCGGCCACCGCCCGGACCGGGCGGTGGTCGCGTGGAGATGGCGCGACGACGCTGCGGTCCTCTCAGGAGAGGCCTCGAGGTCGGACCCACCAGCGAGTTGCTTCCAGGCTCCACCTCCCGCCCGCTTCAGCGGCCCAGGAAGACGGGCGTGGTCCGAGCCGCTGCAGCGGCCAGGCCGATCCGGCAGTCCTCGGTGGACCACAACGTCAACTGCTCGCCGAACTCGCGCTCGGTCGCCTCCGCGACCGGCCCGCCCTGCTCGCATCGTCGCCTTCGTCGAGCGCACGGTCAGTGGCGCCGACGCCGCGATCCGCTCCGCGAAGGCGATCGCCCCGGCACCGGATCGTCGCCGTCCACGAGACGGTCGGCGAGCCCCAGCGAGCAGGCCTCGGCGCCGTCGACCCTGCGGGCGGTGTGGAGCATCTCGGTGGCCCGTTGGGATCCGACCAGCCGCGGCAGCGTGACACTCAGGCCGTCCTGCGGAGCCCCGGCGCCGAGGTCGGCACCAGCACAGAAATGCTTGCCCCCGAGGCCAGGACGGCCACTCGGCAGCCCTGTGGGCCAGCTCGTCGAGCTCGTCGGCCAGATCGCGGATCGACCGAGGTCGAAGAAGTTGGCGGGTGGGCGGGCCATCGTGACCACCGCCAGGTCGCCCAGGTGCTTCACGCCGAGGCCGATCCGTTCGCCCGGATGTCGTCCTCCAGGAGTGCCCGCGTCCCCGTGGAGATCGGTTGACGCGCGTCATCACATCAATATGATATTCATAGATATTCCTCAAGGCAGAGTCGCAGGAGGCACATTGAGCACCACCCCCGGTCCGACCGCTCTCGATGTCGAGGTCCCCGGCCTCGACAAGCTGTTCATCGGCGGCGAGTGGGTCATCCCGGCCGGCAGCGAGACGATCGACGTCGTGATGCCGTCGACCGGACAGGTCGTCGCCACGGTGCCCGCGCCGTCGCCGGCGGACGCCGATGCCGCCGCCGAGGCGGCACACAAGGCGTTCGTCGAGGGACCCTGGCCGCACATGCCCGTCGAGGAGCGGATCGCGGTCGTCACGCGCTTCGCCGAGGCCCTCGAGGCCAGGATGGACCAGATGAACCGCCTGTGGGCGTTCGAGTCCGGCTTCCCGCTGACCCACAGCGCCATGATCAACACTGGCGCGTCCACGCTGATCTGGCGCGAGGCGCTGCGCAACGCAGCGACCATCGAGTGGGAGGAGGAGCGCAACGAGGGCGGGTCGGAGGTACTCCTCCAGCACCAACCGATCGGCGCGGTGCTGGGCATCATCACCTACAACGGCCCGGTGCCGCTGCAAGGCATGAAGATCATTCCGGCCCTGCTCGCGGGCTGCCCGATCGTCGTCAAGGCGGCGCCGGAGTCGCAGCTGACCACCCGCGTCATCGCCGAGGCCGCCCGTGAGGCGGGCTTCCCGGCCGGGGTCTACAGCATGCTCGCCGCCGGCACCGAGACCTCGAAGCACCTGGTCGGTCACCCCGGCATCGACATGGTGCACATGACCGGTGGTACAGCGGTCGCGGTGGACGTCGTCGCGCGCACCGCGCCCCGTCTGGCCCGCACCGCGCTCGAGCTGGGTGGCAAGTCCCCGGCGATCATTCTCGACGACGCGAACCTCGACGAGGTGCTGCCGACCCTGGTCCCCGGCGCGATCGGTGGTGTCGGCCAGGTCTGCGTGGCGCTGTCGCGCATCCTGGTCTCCCGAGCCCGCTACGACGACGTCGTGGCCCGGCTCGTCGATGAGTTCGGCAAGTACAAGCTGGGCGACCCGTTCGAGGAGGACACGATCCTCGGCCCACTGGCCAACGCCCGGGCGCGCGAGCGCACCGAGGCCATGCTCGAGCGCGCCCAGGAGCAGGGCGCCAAGATCGCCGTCGGTGGGAGGCGGCCCGAGCACCTGCCCGAGGGCGGGTTCTGGTTCGAGCCGACCCTGCTGCGGGACGTCACCACCGACATGGACATCGCGCAGGAGGAGGTCTTCGGCCCCATCACCTGCGTGCTGGCCTACGAGGACGTCGAGGACGCGATCCGGATTGCCAACGACTCGAAGTTCGGCCTTGCCGCCTCGGTCTACTCCTCGGACCGGGACGCGGCGCTGGCGGTGGCGAAGCGGATCCATTCCGGTGGTGTCGCGATCAACCTCGCCGGTGTCTGCCTCACCCAGCCCTTCGGCGGCGTGAAGCAGTCCGGCTGGGGCCGTGAGTGCGGCAAGGAGGGGATCCTGGAGTTCACCGAGGTGAAGCAGATCCTGCTCTCGGGCTCGTACTCCAGCTGACGTCGACGCGAGAACGGCCCGTCCGGATGTCCGGGCGGGCCGCTTCTCGTTGCTGCGGGCACACCGTCAGGCGCCCTTGGGCACCAGGACGCCGCGGCCGGTCAGCGAGCCCGCCTCGAGCTGGTCGAGCGCAAGGAGTGCCTGGTCCAGCGAGAACGTCTGGACCACGGGTCGGAGGTGGCCCGACTGTGCCAGTGCCACGACCTCGATGAGGTCCTGGTAGGTGCCGCTGTACGGCCGGGTGAGCGAGGCCCCCCACGGCAGCGACAGAGCACCTTGGCTGGTCTCGAAGGTGAAGCGGCCCTCGGTCAGCCCGATCGCCCGGACGGCGCCATAGGGCGCGACCACGCCGGTGGCGAGGGCGAGCGTGGCGTCGTCGCCCACCAAGTCGAGCACCACGTCAGCACCCGTCCCGCCGGTAGCGGCGAGCACCTTGTCCGCGATGGACGGGTCGGAGGAGTCGAGCGCGGCGTCGACCTCGTCCCGGACGGCGGCGAGGGCGGTCTCCTTCACGTCGAGCACGATGACCCGCGCGGAGGTGATGGCCCGCAGGATCTGCACGGCCATGCGCCCGAGCCCGCCCGCCCCGATGACGACCGCGGACGAGCCCGGACCCAGCAGGTGCAGGGACTCCCGCACGGAGTGGTACGGGGTCAGTGCCGCGTCGGTGAGGGTCGCGGCGACGGTCGGGTCCAGGTCACCGGTGCGGACCAGCGCCGAGGCCGGCGCGGCCATGAAGTCCGCCATCCCGCCGTTCACGCTCACGCCCGGCGTGGCCGCCGGGGCCAACCTGCTGCCGGTCCCGAGGCAGGCGTTCTGCTTGCCCGCGGTGCACGAACGGCACACCCCGCAGGACCAGACGGGGTAGACGGCGGCGGTGTCCCCGACCGCCCAGCCCGAGACCCCCTCCCCCACGGCGGCGATCCGGCCCGCCGTCTCGTGCCCGAGGATCGTGCCGGCGGGGATCCACGCCTCGGTGGTCCGACGCATGTGCACGTCCGTCTGGCAGACCCCGGCCGCGAGCACCTCGAGCAGCACCTCACCCGCACGGGGCTCCGGGGTGTCGATCTCGGTGAGCTCGAGCTTCGTCGGCTCGAGCAGTTGGACTGCGCGCATCTCTCTCCTTCTCGCGATGTCAACTGATGTTCGTGGTCAGCCGGCGATGGTCCAAGTGTCGCGGCCGTCGAGCAGGGCCTGCAGGTCGGCGTTCGGGTTGGCGTCCTTGGCCTGCTGCAGCTGGGCGCGGGCGGCGTCGTCGTAGGTGGTGCGGTCGACGTTGCGGAAGATGCCCGTGACGGTGTGGTTCAGGTCCTGGTCCGACAGGCGGGACAGGGCGAACGCGAGCTCGAGGTTGTCCGCGTCGTGGACCATGATCTCCGACGGGTGGTCGGCGGCCTTGACGACCTCGAGCCGGAACCCGCGCTGGACCACGGCGTACTGGCCGAGGCCGTCGTCGCCCGCGGGTCCGAAGCGGATCGGCTCCCCGTGCCGGACCGGGACGAGCCGCTGGTCCTTGGTCTCCGGCTTGCGCAGCAGGTCGAAGGAGCCGTCGTTGAAGATCGGGCAGTCCTGGAAGATCTCGACCAGCGCCGAGCCGCGGTGCGCGGCGGCGGCACCGAGGACCTCGGTGAGGCCCTTGCGGTCGGAGTCCAGGGCCCGCCCGACGAAGGACGCTTCGGCGCCGAGGGCGAGGGAGACCGGGTTGAACGGGTGGTCGAGGGAGCCCATGGGGGTGGACTTGGTGACCTTCCCGACCTCGCTGGTCGGGCTGTACTGGCCCTTGGTCAGCCCGTAGATCCGGTTGTTGAACAGCAGGATCTTGAGGTTGACGTTGCGGCGCAGCGCGTGGATCAGGTGGTTGCCACCGATCGAGAGCGCGTCGCCGTCGCCGGTCACCACCCACACGGACAGGTCGGGCCGGGAGACGGCCAGGCCGGTGGCGATGGTCGGGGCGCGGCCGTGGATGGAGTGCATCCCGTAGGTGTTCAGGTAGTACGGAAAACGGCTCGAGCAGCCGATCCCGGACACGAACACGGTGTTCTCGCGCTTGATCCCCAGGGTGGGGAGGAACTGGCGCACGGCGGCCAGGACGGCGTAGTCGCCGCAGCCGGGGCACCAGCGGACCTCCTGGTCGGAGGTGTAGT
>NZ_JBEZDN010000024.1:48652-75837 GCF_040648315.1 Pseudonocardia sp. NPDC049154 | reverse complement strand
GGATCGGCGGCGGCTTCAAGGCCCGGATCGCCGGGAAGACCGTCAAGATCACGTTCGTGAAGCCGAACGGCATGCCGGGCCCGGACGGGCCCGCGGCGATCAGGCCGGGAGCACCTCCCGCCACTGCGCCGTGGCCTTGCGACCGGGGGCGATCCACGCCAGCCCGGCCAGGTCGCCGACGTGCCCGACGCCCTGGAACGCGGCCGCCACCCCCAGGGCCGAGAGGCCGAGCTCCAGGGCGGAGGGGTCCGGGCTCGGCATGCCGTTCGGCTTCACGAACGTGATCTTGACGGTCTTCCCGGCGATCCGGGCCTTGAAGCCGCCGCCGAACCAGTACCAGGGGTAGGTGACGCCGGAGATCTCGGCGAGCGGGACGTCGAACAGGGTCTCCTCGCCGTCGGTGAAGGCCACCCGCCCCTCGGCGGTGACGAGGTAGCCGGGGCGGTTGCGCAGGCCGCCGATGACCCAGGCGGGGCTGGCGAGGACGGCGGAACCGGTGCTGCCGGGGGCGGGGACGGGCTGCTCGCTCACAGGGCGCTCCTTCGGGGATGGTCTCTCCTGTCGGGTCCCAGGAGATCGCGCGCGGCCCCGCCCCGGACAGCACGCCGCCACCACAGCCGGGTTCGTGGTAGCCACACCCTCCGCCAGCGGTTCGCGGGACGTGTCAGGCAGGCCCGACGCGGGCATGATGTCCGGCGTGGACATCCCCCGAGACATCACCGCGACCCCGGAGTGGGCGGCCCTGACCGAGCACCACGCGGCTGTCGAGCCGGCGCACCTCCGCGAGCTGTTCGACGCCGAGCCCGGCCGGGCGGAGGCGATGACCGTCCAGGGCGCCGACCTCGTCCTCGACTACTCGAAGCACCGGATCACCGGCGAGACGCTGCCGAAGCTGGTGGCGCTGGCCGAGGCCGCCGGCCTGCCGGACCGGATCACCGCGATGTTCTCCGGCGCGCACATCAACACCAGCGAGGACCGGGCGGTGCTGCACACCGCGCTGCGCCTGCCGCGGACGGCCTCGCTGACGGTCGACGGCCAGGACGTCGTCGCCGACGTCCACGCCGTGCTCGACCGGATGGGCGAGTTCACCGACACGGTCCGCTCCGGGGAGTGGACCGGGGCCACCGGCGAGCGGATCCGCACCGTCGTCAACATCGGCATCGGCGGCTCGGACCTCGGCCCCGTCATGGCGTACGAGGCGCTCAAGGACTACTCGCTGCGCGAGATCGAGTGCCGGTTCGTGTCCAACATCGACCCGACCGACCTCGCCGAGACCACCCGCGACCTCGACCCGGCGACCACGCTGTTCATCGTCTCGTCGAAGACCTTCACCACGCTCGAGACGCTCACCAACGCCCGCAACGCCCGGACCTGGCTGGTCGACGGCCTGGGCGGTGGTGACGACGCGGAGAAGGCCGTCGCGAAGCACTTCGTGGCCGTGTCGACGAACGCCGAGAAGGTCCGCGAGTTCGGCATCGACGAGGCCAACATGTTCGGCTTCTGGGACTGGGTCGGCGGCCGCTACTCCGTCGACTCCGCCATCGGGCTCTCGCTCATGGTCGCGATCGGCAAGGAGGGCTTCGCCGAGTTCCTCGCCGGCATGCACGCGATCGACGAGCACTTCCGCACCGCCCCGCTGACCGCGAACCTGCCGGTGATCAGCGGCCTGCTCAACGTCTGGTACGACAACTTCTTCGGCGCCCAGACCCACGCGGTCCTGCCGTACTCGCAGTACCTGCACCGGCTGCCCGCCTACCTGCAGCAGCTCACCATGGAGAGCAACGGCAAGTCGGTGCGCGCCGACGGCACCCCGGTCACCACAGAGACCGGCGAGATCTTCTGGGGCGAACCCGGCACCAACGGCCAGCACGCCTTCTACCAGCTGCTCCACCAGGGCACCCGGCTCGTGCCCGCGGACTTCATCGGCTTCGCCGAGCCCAACCACGACCTGCCGGGCGAGGGGGGCGCGGACATGCACGACCTGTTCATGTCCAACCTGTTCGCGCAGACGGCCGCGCTCGCCTTCGGCAAGACGAAGGAGGAGATCGAGGCCGAGGGCACCCCGGCCGACGTCGTGCCGCACAAGGTCATGCCGGGCAACCGGCCCACGTCGACGATCCTCGCGCCGAAGCTCACCCCGTCGACCCTGGGCCAGCTCATCGCCTTCTACGAGCACCAGACCTTCGTGGAGGGCACGATCTGGGGCATCGACAGCTTCGACCAGTGGGGCGTGGAGCTGGGCAAGGTGATGGCCAAGCAGTTCGGCCCCGCCCTCTACGGCGACGACCCGGACTTCTCCGCGCTCGACGCCTCCACCGCGGCGCTCATCCGCCGGTACCGCACCCTCCGCGGCCGCAGCTGACCCGTGAGCGCCGACTGCCCCTCTAGGAGCAGTCGGCACGCACGACCCCTCCTGAGCCGCGGCTGAGGATCCGGCCGGTCGGCGGGCGCCGGCGGTCCGGCGTGGGCAGAGTGGTGGGGTGCCCGGCCGCCGCGTCCTCGCGCTCACCGCGACCTGCTCCGTCCTCCTGCTCGCCCTGGCGGCCGGGCTGATCTGGGCCGCGTTCACCGGCGTCGGGCCGGCGGACGAGGACGGCTCGGCCCTCGCCGGGGCGATCGACAGCCGCTCCGTCGGGGTCACGGCGATCCTGGTCGTGTTCACCAACCTCGGCAGCACCGCCGCGATGGCGGTGCTCGCCGTGGTCACGGGCATCGTGCTGGTCGTGCGCGGGCGACGGGTCGACGGCGTGTGGCTGATCGCCACGACGGCCGGGGCCAGCGTGGTGTTCACGCTGGTCAAGCGGGTGCTGGACCGCCCGCGGCCGCCGCTGGCGGTGCGCCTGGTCGAGGCCGGGAACGAGTCGCTGCCCTCCGGCCACGCGACCATGTCCATGGCCGTCGTCGGGGCGCTCGTCGTGCTGGCCTGGCCGCACCTCACCGGCCCGCTGCGGCTCGGCGCCCTGCTGGTCGCGGCGGCCTGGATCGGCGGGATCGGCTACACCCGCATCTACCTGGGCGTGCACTGGTTCAGCGACGTCGTGGCCGGCTGGGCCACCGGCGCCGCCTGGCTCGCCATGTGCACCGGGGTGCTGCTGTGGTGGCGCGCCCGGCACCCGGAACCCGCCCTGAACTGACCGACTACTGCTGTTCCTTCGAGCACCACCAGGTGCTGCGGCCGCCGACGGTCCCGTGGCGCATCTCGGCGCCGCAGCGCGGGCAGTGGCCGCCGGGATGGCGGTGCTCGATGACCTCGCCGGTGTGCACGCCGCCGTTCGCGATCGCGGACCTCAGGGACTTCTCGAGGTTGCGGTACAGGCGGTCGAGCTCCGTGCGCTCCAGCTCGTCCGCGGGCGCCGCCGGGCTGATCTTGGCGCGCCACAGGGTCTCGTCGGCGAGGAGGTTCCCGACGCCCGCGATCACCGACTGGTCCAGCAGCCGCGCCTTCACCGCGGACCGGCTGCGCGCGATCCGCGTGCGGAAGTCCGCGGCGGAGATCTCCTCGGCGTCGGGCCCCAGGCCGGAGAGGTCCGGCTCGAGGCGGATCCGGCCCAGCCGACGCTTGTCGAACAGCCGGAACCGGCCGCCGTCGGCGAAGTTCATGGTGAACCGGTCCCACTCCGGCTTGCGGGGCTGCCGGTCCGGCCGCTCCGGGCCGCCGCCGACGCGCTCCCCGTCCGAGTTCGTGACGATCACGCGCCCGCCCATGCCGAGGTGCACCCCCAGCGTCGGGCCCTCCTCACCGTCCCGGTTGACGGTCTCGCACCACATCGTCTTGCCGCGCCGGTGGGCCGCGGTCAGCCGGCCGCCGACCAGCGCCTTCGCGATCTCGCCCGGCGGATGGGGCCGGCACACCCACTCGTCGTTGTCGTCGACGGACCTGATCTCGCGGTCCAGGGCCTCCTCCAGCACCTTCCGCGCGGTCTCCACCTCGGGCAGTTCCGGCACGGCCCCAGTCTGGAACAGCGGCGGCGGTCCCGCGCGTTGATCCGTCCGTGATGCGGGTACGGGCTCCCGAGCTGCGCGGACGTCGGTGGCTGAACACCGGCGGCGCCGCGCCGGATCTGCGCGGCAAGATCGTCCTGCTCGACTTCTGGACCTTCTGCTGCGTCAACTGCCTGCACGTGCTCGACGAGCTGCGGCCGGTCGAGGAGGAGTTCGCCGACGTCCTCGTGGTCGTCGGGGTGCACTCGCCGAAGTTCGCCCACGAAAGGGACCCGGCGGCAGTGGACGGGGCCGTCGAGCGGTACGGCGTGCACCACCCCGTGCTCGACGACCCGGACCTCGCGATGTGGGACGTCTACGCCGCCCGCGCCTGGCCGACCCTCGCGGTGGTGGACCCGGAGGGGTACGTCGTCGCGCAGATGGCGGGTGAGGGTCATGCGCACGGCCTGGCGGTGCTGATCCGCGAGCTGGTGGCCGAGCACACCGCGAAGGGGACGCTCCGCCGGGGCGACGGGCCGTACGTCGCGCCCCCGCCGCCGTCGACCGCGCTGCGGTTCCCGGGGAAGGTCGTGGCGGTGCCCGGCGGCTTCCTGGTCTCGGACACGGCGCACCACCAGCTGGTGCTGGTCGACGCCGAGTTCACCGAGGTCCGGCGGTTCGGGACCGGCGCTCGGGGCTTCCGGGACGGGTCCGCACCGGAGTTCTCCGAGCCGCAGGGACTGGCCGTGCTGCCGGCCGAGGTGGCCGCGGAGGTGGGGTACGACGTCGTCGTCGCCGACTCGGTGAACCACGCCCTGCGCGGGCTGCGCCTCGCCGGCGGACACGTCAGGACGGTCGCCGGCACCGGCTCGCCGCTGCGCGAGCGGGTCGAGCCCGGCGGCACGGCGGCCGAGCTGTCGACGCCGTGGGACGTGGCGTGGTGGCGCGGCCGGATCGTCGTCGCGATGGCGGGCTGGCACCAGCTGTGGACCTTCTCGCCGGTCTCCGGGGAGCTCGCCGTGCTGGCCGGCACGACCACCGAGGGCCTCCGCGACGGGCCGGTGACCGACGCGTTCTTCGCCCAGCCGTCCGGGCTGGCGGCCGCGGGCGACACGCTCTGGATCGCCGACGCCGAGACCTCCGCCGTGCGCGCGTTGGACCTCGACGCGACGCCGCAGGTCAGCACCGCCGTCGGGCTCGGCCTGTTCGACTTCGGGTTCCGCGACGGACCGGCCCGCGACGCGCTGCTGCAGCACCCGCTCGGCGTCGGCGTGCTGCCGGACGGCTCGATCGCGGTGGCGGACACCTACAACGGGGCCGTCCGCCGGATCGCCGGGGGGCAGGTGACCACGTTGGCCCAGAGCCTCGCCGAACCGAGCGACGTCCTGGTCGACGGGGAGACGCTGGTGGTCGTGGAGTCGGCGGCACACCGGCTCGTGCGACTGCCGATCCCGGCCGGCGCGCTGGTGGACGCCGGCGCCCACACCGTCCGCCGCCCGCGCACCGACCTCGCGGCCGGGCCCGTCGCGCTCACGATCGCCTTCACCCCGCCCACCGGGCAGCACCTCGACACGCGCTTCGGCGACCCGACGGTGCTGACGGTGGGCGCGTCGCCGTCGTCGTTGCTGGTCGAGGGCGGCGGTACCGCGCCCGGCCTGGTCCGCTCGCTCGTCCTGGCCCCCGGCGAGGGAGTGCTGTCGGTGAGCGTCGCCGCCGCGGCCTGCGACGAGGGCGACGCCGTCTTCGCCGCCTGCCACCGGTACCAGCAGGACTGGGGCGTGCCGGTGCGGGTGGTGGCGGGCGAGGGCCCGGCCGAGCTCGTGCTCGACCTGCGGGCGGTCGACGGGCGGTGACGGGGTCGTGATCGTCGCTTGCGTGCACGGAGGGCGGGCATCCCCGCCCTGAGCGCACCGGGGCGACGATCACTACTCGAGCTCGGCCACCGTCCAGGTGCCGTCGGCGGCGGGGGCGACGACCTGGAACTCCCCCGCCGGCAGCGACCGGATGTGCTCCGCCAGCTCCTCCGCCGACAGCGGCGCCGCCTCCACCACCGTGCGGGAGCGCGGGTCGGCGCTGTCGACGGCGACCGTGAGCTGGTGGTCGAGCGGGAGGTCGTCGGCCGAGCGCAGCACGACGAGCTGGGCGTCGCCCTCGTCGAGCAGCGCGGCGGTGCCGGGCTCGGGCGCCACCGGGACGCCCGCCTGGTCGAGCCGCGCCGCTACCAGCGGGAGCTCGCCGCCGGGCAGGGTCAGGGTTCCGACGGTCAAGGGCTCCGCGACCGGGACGTCCCCGGCCGGGGCGGCGCCGGACCGGGCGGCGTCGGCAGGGTCCGCCGACGTCGGAGCCGTCGGAGGCGTCGGAGCCGCCGGAGCCGCCGGAGCCGCCGGAGCCGCCGGAGCCGCCGGGGCCGTCGGAGCCGTCGGAGCCGTCGGAGCCGTCGGAGCCGTCGGAGCCGTCGGAGCCGTCGGGACCGCCGGGGCCGGGGCCGCCGGGGCCGTGGGCGCACCGGCCGGGGCGGCGCCGGCCACGGTCGCACCCGCTGGAGCAGCAGCAGGGTCACCACCCACGGTCCCGCCCGCAGGCAACCGCCACGTCGCCGCGGCGGGCCGCCAGACCTGTCCGGCCGAGGTCGGGCCGGTGGCCGGAGTAGCCGCGGGCTCCCCGAAGACCGGTCCCGTGACCACCCCGTCCGGTGCCGCGACGTCGACCACGCTGAGCGGTCCGGCGGAGGCCGCCATCGCCGCGGCGGCGGTCACGGACTCCGGCGGCAGGCCCGCGCTCGGCGCGATCGCGGCGGCGGGGGCCGGAGCGGCCGGGGCGTCGAAGGTCTTCGGCCAGCCGTTCGGCGAGGTCACCCGAGGCTCCGGCAGCACCTGCAGCATCCCGCTGGTGCGCGGACCGGGGGCGGCGGGCCGGGTGGCGCCGAGGTAGTCGTCGCCGCGCCAGCGGTAGTACGAGGTCCGGACCGGCTGACCGTAGGTCGGTGCGTTCACCATCCGGCCGTCGCCGAGGTAGACGCCGACGTGGTGCACCGCGGACGGCGTGCCGTAGAAGACCAGGTCACCGGGCTGCAGCGGGGCGTCGGCGGGCACGTGCGGGCCCGCGACGTACTGGGTGTGCGCGGTGCGCGGCAAGGTGATCCCGGCGGCGCCGTAGGCGAACACGGTCAGCCCCGAGCAGTCGAAGCCCTGGTCGCCGGCGGCCGGTCCGTCGCCGCCCCACTGGTAGGGCACCCCCACCTGCGAGAGGGCGGCGTCGATGGCGACCTGCGCGCGCCCGTCGGGCAGCGCGGTCGTGAACTCGGCGGGCGCCGGCGCGACCGCTCCGCCACCACCGGACCCGGGCTCGGTGTTCTCGGGGAAGACGCCGGGGAAGCGTTCGGCTGCCGCGTCGGCGGTCGTCGCGATCCCGGCCTGCCGCACCGCCGACGGCACGGCCACCGCCACGACCAGCAGCAGTCCGAGCAGCACCCACACCCCGGCGGCCAGCCGTGGCCGGCGGCGCGTCGGCACACCCCGGTAGCGGACCGGCAGGGTCCGCGTGACGCCCGGCTCCGGCTCGCGGTCGACGACCCCGGGCTCGGGCAGCGGCGCGTGCACGGTGGCGATCCGGTCCGCGATCCGGGTGGCCGCCTCGCGGCGGCAGTCCGCGACGACCCGTCCGACCAGCGCCGTGGCCAGCCGCGCCCCCGCGAGACCCGCGGCCGCGCTCCGCGCCGCCTCCGCACGGACGGAACGGCTCTCGACGCCGGCATCGGGCCCGTCGGCCGCACCGCGTGCCGCCGCGGGCACCGGCCGGACCTCCACCCCGGTACCCGGCTCGGCCGGCCGCCGCCGCGACTGACGCCGGCGCGCCCGCTCGTCGGCCTCCGCGGTGATCCAGCGGTGAGAGGTACCCCGCTGCTCCGGCACGACGATCGCGGGCCGGTGCGACCCGGCCCGATGCCGGCCCGACCGCTTGGTGACGGATCGTGACCCCGTTGCCGGCACACGCTCGCGCAGCGCCATCGACTCTTCCCCCGACCGGTCGCCCCGACTGGACCGGCGAGAGCGTGGCGGACACACGCCGCGTCCGCCATCACACGAACGGGCATGATCCGAGGCTCATGCGGGCGTCAGGCCCGTAACCAGGCGAGGACCGCCATCACCCGTCGATGGTCGTCACCCGACGGCGCGAGCCCCAGCTTGGTGAAGATCGACGAGATGTGCTTCTCCACGGCGCCCTGCGTGATCACGAGGTCGCGGCCGATGGCCGTGTTGGTCCGCCCCTCGGCCATGAGGCCGAGCACCTCGCGCTCACGGGGCGTGAGCGACTCGACGGGATCGCGGCGCCTGCGGTGGGTCAGCAGCGCGGACACGACCTCCGGGTCGAGCACGGTCCCGCCGGCCACCACCCGCTCCAGCGCGTCGGACAGCTCGGCGAGCCGGGAGACCCGGTCCTTGAGCAGGTACCCCACTCCCCCGCCGGCGGCCAGCAGGTCCGAGGCGTAGGACTCCTCGACGTACTGGGACAGCACCAGGATCGCCGTGTCCGGCCACTCGCGCCGGATCTCCAGGGCCGCCCGCAGCCCCTCGTCGGTGAAGGTCGGCGGCATCCGCACGTCGACGACCGCGACCTCCGGCCGGTGCTCCTTCACCGCGGTGACCAGCGCCGCCCCGTCGCCGACCGCCGCCACCACCTCGGCGCCCGCCTCGTCGAGCAGCCGCACGAGACCCTCGCGCAGCAGCAACGAGTCCTCGGCCAGCACGACCCTCACGCGTCCTCCAACCCGGCCAGCGGGACCCACGCCGTGATCACCGTCGGCCCGCCCTCGGGGCTCGCAATCTCCAGCCGCCCCTCCACGGCCGACAGTCTCTCCGACAGCCCCGACAGTCCGTGGCCCTTCGCCGGGTGGGCGCCGCCGACGCCGTCGTCGGTCACCCGGACGACGAGGTCGGCGCGGTGCGGCCGGACGTCGACGGTGGCGTGGGTCGCCCCGGAGTGCTTCGCGACGTTCGTGAGCGCCTCGGTCACCACGAAGTACGCCGTGTTCTCCACGGCCGCCGCCGGACGCTCCCCCGCCGGCAGGTCGACCTCGACGCTCACCGGCACGGTCGACCGCGCCGCCGCGGCGGCCAGCGCGGCCGCGAGTCCCCGGTCGGCCAGGACCGGCGGGGCGATCCCCCGGGACAGCGCCCGCAGCTCGGCCAGCGCCTCGCGGGTCTGGGTGAGGGCCTCGGCGATCAGCGGGCGGGCGCGCTCGGGATCGTCGTCGAGCCGCCGGTCGGCCGCCTCGAGGTCCATGGTCAGCCGGACGAGCCGCTGCTGCGGGCCGTCGTGGATGTCCCGCTCGAGCCGCCGCAGCGTGGCGGCCTCGGCCGCGACCGCGGCCCGGCGGCCGGCGGCGAGCTGCTCGGCGCGGGCCCGCAGCGCGGCGGTGCGGTTGGTGAGCAGCCCGCGCGCGAGCCCGGCCCGGACGGCGACGAGCCCCCGCACCACCCACGGCGTCGTGGCCAGCAGGACCAGCCCGACGAGCGTGGTGAAGGCGACGTCGAGCGCCCGGGACGCGACCCCGGTGAGCACGTCGATCAGCCCGGTCCGCTCGCCGCGCGGCAGCGACCACTCCCACAGCACGTACAGCGTGGCGCCGAGCCCGGTCACGGCCCAGGCGACGCCGATCACGAAGCAGGCCAGCCGGACCGGGAACCCGACGACGGCGTGCAGCAGGTCCCGCCAGCACTGCGGGTCGGCGAGCCGGCCCAGCATGCCGATCACGCCGCGCCCGCGCCGCGGGCGGTAGTGGTGAGGCGGCAGCGGGCGGCCGGTGGCGGCCTCCGTGGTCCGCCGCTCGACGTCGGCCAGCCGCCGGGACAGCGCGAACGTGCCGGCCAGGATCGGCAGCCCCACCCACACGACGACCGTGCTGATCCCGGCCGCGAACCCGGCGATGGCGACGACGAACGCCAGCACGCCCAGCGGCAGCCCCGTCACCAGGTAGCGCAGCCCCCGCCGGACCGCTCCGACGTCCGGCCCGGGCGTGACGACGGCGGCCGGGACCCCCTCCTCGCTCATGCCTCCACCCAAGCCCACCCGCGCAGCGCCCCCCACCCGGCACACTCCCGGGTGCACAGTAGGGCCAGCCCCACCCGGCGCCGAGCGGGTTTCGGAGCGGGTTTCCGGGCGGGCTACCGGGGCGCGGGCCGTGCCCCGCGGATCAGGCGACCCGGCAGCGCGTCGGTCTCGACTCCGTCGGTGTAGGTCTCCTCACCGGCGACGACCGTGTGCCGGTACCCGTCCACCCGCTGCAGCAGCCGGCTCCCGCCCGCGGGCAGGTCGTGGCGCATCTCCGGCCGGTGCAGCCGCATCCCGTCGACGTCGATCACGTTGAGATCGGCCCGGTACCCGGGCTCGAGCACGCCGCGGTCGAGCAGCCCGACCGCCCGCGCGGTGTCCCGGGCCTGCCGCTGCACCACGTAGGCGAGGTCGAGCTTCTCGCCGGCCCGGTCCCGGGTCCAGTGCTGGACGAGCGTCGTCGGGAAGCTGCCGTCGCAGATCGTGCCGACGTGCGCGCCGCCGTCGGACAGCCCGGGCAGCGCGTGCGGGTGCCGCAGCATCTCGCCGACGGCGTCGAGGTTGCCGGCGACGTAGTTCGAGCTGACCAGGTAGAGCATCCCGCCGCCGGCCACGATGTCGTAGGCCAGCTCCACCGGATCGCGGCCCTCGGCGGCGGCCCGGTTCGCGATCGACGCCGAGGCGGGCGGCTCGTAGTTCGGCGGGTCGGTGAGCTCGTACATGAGCTCGTACTTGTGGATCAGGTTGCCGCCGAGCCGGCCGCGCTCCTTCTCCCGGGTCTGCGCGGCGAGGATCTCCGCGCGCAGCCCCGGCTCGCGCATGCGGGCCGCCTGCTCGCCCGGGGTCAGGTCGGCGATCCCGCGCCAGACCGGGTTGGTCATGAACGGGTTGAGCGTGTTCTCCAGGCCCAGGATCAGCCCGACGGGCCGGGCCGCGACCTGCGCGCGGATCTCCAGCCCGTCCGCCCAGGCCCGGTCGACCATGGCCAGGATCGCGCGGTGCTTGTCCGGCTCCTGCGGGAACTGCACGAGCGAGAACGACAGCGGCCGGCCCGACGCCGCCACCATCTCCCGGATCAGCGCGAATTCCTCCTCGGCGTCGGGGAAGTCGCTGACCAGCTGCAACACGCCGGTGCCGGTCTCACCGACGGCCTTCGCGATCGCGACGAGCTCGGCGGCGCCCAGACCGTAGGACGGGGTCAGCTCGCCGTCGATGCTCTTGTGGTTGAGCGTGCGCGAGGTGGAGAAGCCCAGGGCACCGGCCCGGATCGCCTCCCCCGCGAGCTTGGCCATCAGCGCGACCTCGTCCGCCGTGGCCTCCTCGTGGGCGGCGGCCCGCTCCCCCATCGCGTGGACGCGCAGCGCGGCGTGCGGGACCTGGGTGGCGAGGTCGACGTCGTACGGGCGGGTCTCGAGCACGTCGAGGTACTCGGGGAAGGTCAGCCAGGTCCAGGGCAGGCCCTCGTGCAGCGCGATGCCCGGGATGTCCTCGACGCCCTCCATCAGGTCGATGAGCCGGTCGCGGTGCTCCGGGAGGGCGGGCGCGAAGCCCACCCCACAGTTTCCGGCGACCACGGTCGTGACCCCGTGCCACGACGACGGCTGCAACCGGGACTCCCAGGTCGCCTGCCCGTCGTAGTGGGTGTGGACGTCGACGAAGCCGGGGGCGACGACGGCGCCGTCCGCGTCGATCTCGCGGCGGCCGGTGCCGGCGACCCGGCCGACCTCCACGATCCGGTCCCCGACGATGCCGACGTCCGCCGTGCGGGCCGGACCCCCGTTCCCGTCGAGCACGGACCCACCCCGGACCACCAGGTCGAACTCGGTCATGCCGCCCCCTCCGTCGCGGTCGGTCCTCCCTGGATAGCCCACGCCGGGCCCCGAGCGGAAGTCATGCAGCTGCATCACCACCGAGCGGAGCAACGGCCTGTGGACGACCCGGGCGGACGCGTCACCGACGCCGGGAACTGTCGGTGGCAGCGGGCATGCTGCGGCCATGACCACTTCGACGGTGTCCGAGCAGACCTTCACGATCCGACCCCGCGGCGCGTTCTCCCTGGTGGAGGCGGGTGCCTTCGGCCACGGCGCCGAGCCGGCCGGGGACTGGCCCGGCGGCGGCGCCGTCGCCGGGGGCGTGCTGCGGCTCGCCTTCTGCCGGGACGGCCTGCGGGGCCAGGTCGGCGTGGCCCTCACGCAGGACGCCGGGGGCGTGCACGGCGTCGTCGGCGGGCTGAGTCCGGGCGAGCCCCTCGATCCCGTGCGGGACCAGGTGGCCCGGATGCTCTCGCTCGACGGCGACGGCGCCGCGTTCGCCGAGGTCGGCGAGCGGGACCCGCTGATCGGGCGGATCATGGCGGCGGCGCCGGGTCTGCGGCCGGTGCTGTTCGCCTCGCCCTGGGAGGCCGCGCTGTGGTGCGTGCTCTCCCAGCGCTGGGGGCGGCGCCAGTCCCTCGCGGCGCGCGAGCGGCTCGCCCGCGGGTTCGGCCGGGTGCTGGAGGTCGCCGGCGAGGAGACGGCCGCGGTGCCCACGCCCGCGCAGCTGCTGGCCGCCGATCGCCTGCCCGGCCTGCCCGAGCTCAAGCAGGAGCGGCTCCGGGCGGTGGCGCGGGCCGCCGAGGCCGGGCTGCTCGATCCCGCGGCGCTGCGCGAGGGCGATCCGGACGAGGTCCGGGCGCGGCTGCGCACGGTGCCCGGGATCGGCGCGTTCGCGGCGACCCTGATCCACCTGCGTGCGTCCGGGGTGCAGGACGCGCTGGTCGCGGGCGAGCCGCGGCTCGCCGCCCTGGTCGGCGCGGCCTACGGGCTCGGCGGCCCGGCAACCGAGGAAGACCTGGCCCGGATCGCCGAGCCCTGGCGGCCGTTCCGCACGTGGACCGCGGTGCTGATCCGTGCGGCCGGGCGCCGGCTGCCGGAGATGGCGGTGGTACCGGAACCGGTCGCCGCGGCCCGGGTGCCCCGGGCCCGGCGCCCGCGGCCGGAGCCGACGCCGCTGGCGTTGATCGGATGAGGGGGACGCCTCTCCGGAGGGGGCCGGCCTGCGACCGGGGTCACTCCCGGTCCACGGTCGTTCACCGCGCGTCGCTACCCTCGGCGGATGCGCGTCCGATCCGTCCGGTTCCCGCAGCGCCTCCCCCACCGCTTCCCCCATTCGCGCTTCCGCACGCTCGCGCTGGTCGGCGTGGTCGTCGGGGCCCTCGCGCTGAGCGGCTGCGGGGGCGGGAGCGGAGAGGAGGCGTCGTCGGTCCAGGCTGCGCCTCCGAGCTCGCCGTCGGAGGCACCATCGCCGGTGGCGCCGTCGGCCGGCGTCGCACCGGGCGAACCGAACCCGGCCGGCGACGGCGGGGCGCTGCCGCAGGCGTGCGAGCTGGTCCCGCAGGAGGAGATCGCGCAGGCCACCGGGATGGCCTTCGGTACCCCGACCCCGACGGCGGGCACCACGCGGAGCGTGTGCGCGTATCCGGCGTCGAGCACGGTGCCGGGGCTGAGCGTGGGCGTCGAGTCCGGCTCGCGGTTCGACGCCAAGGCGGCGGCCTCGCGCAGCTCGGTGGGGGTGCCGGGAGTCGTTGTGCCAGGGCTCGGCGACCAGGCGCTGTTCTTCTATAGCGACCGGGACTTCCCGGAGGGCCTGGGCGGGCTCCTGGTGCGCAGCGGCGGCGCGACGATCGACGTCTCGCTGCAGGGCTCGGGCACCGAGCAGCAGACACGGGACACCGCGACGGCGATCGCCAGGGTGGCGCTCGACAACCTCTGAGGCGGTGCGCTCGGCTACACCTCGTGGTCGGCCAGGAAGCCGAGCACAGTGCTGGTGAAGACGTCGTTGTCGTCGCCCGCGACCATGTGGCCGGTGGCGGACACGTCGACGTGCACCGAGCCGGGGATCAGCCGCAGCAGCTCCTGCACGCCGTCCTCGCTCACGATGTCCGACTGGGCGCCGCGGACCAGCAACGTCGGCACGGTTACGCGGGCGGCGGCGGCCGCGGCGCGCTCGTGGGTCGTCGACCGGCGGGGCTCGTCCCCGACCCGGAGGAAGGCGGGGTCCCAGTGCCAGTACCACCGGCCGTTCTCCCGGAGCCGCACGTTCTTGCGCAGGCCCTCGGGGTTCGGCGGGCGCTTGCGGTGCGGGTTGTAGGCCCGGACGGCCTCGGCGACCTCCTCGAGCGAGCCGAAGCCGTCCGGGTTCGCGCCCATGAACGCCATGATCCGCGCGACGCCGTCGGGCTCGACCTTCGGCACGATGTCCACCAGCACGAGGGCACGGGCCACGCCACCGTGCTCGCCCTCCGTGACCAGCGCGGTCATCCCGCCCATCGAGGCACCGAGCAGCAGCGCGGGCTCCCCCACCTGCTCGACGACGGCGGCCAGGTCGGCGTTGAGGGCGTCCGTGCCGTAGTCGCCGTCGGGCGCCCAGTCGCTGTCGCCGTGCCCGCGGGCGTCGAGCGCGGTCGCGTCCCATCCCGCCTCGGCCAGCGCCGCGGCGGTGCGGAACCAGGAGTGCCGGGTCTGGCCGCCGCCGTGCAGCAGGAGCGCAGGCCCGCGGCGCTCGCCGACGGCGGGCCAGCGGTCGCCGACCAGCTTGCCGGCGGTGCCGTCGAACACGACCCGCTCCCCGGCAGGGACCCGCCGCGCGGACCCCGGATCGTTCGCTTCCGACATGTACTGCACCCTAGGCCTTCCGCAGCGTGACGACCGGGCGCGCGTGGCCGACCCGACACGGTCGGGGTCCGCGACACCGGTCACGCTGGCCGCCGGCCCGACGGAGGGCCAGGGTGGGGGCATGAGCGAGAGCACGGGGGACCGCGACGTCTGGGGCAGGGTCGACCGCTACCTGGAGGCCGCCCTCCTGCCGGAGGACCCGGTGCTCACCGCGACGCTCGCGCGCAACGCCGAGGCCGGGCTGCCGGCGATCGACGTCTCCCCCACCCAGGGTCGCTTCCTGCACCTGCTCGCCCACATCGCCGGCGCCCGCCGGATCCTCGAGATCGGCACGCTCGGCGGCTACTCCACGATCGAGCTCGCCCGCGCCCTCCCCGCCGACGGCACGCTCGTGACCTGCGAGTACTCGCCGGACCACGCCGCCGTCGCGCAGGCCAACCTCGAGCACGCCGGGCTGGCCGACCGCGTCGAGATCCGCGTCGGGGTCGCGCTGGACACCCTGCCGACGCTCGAGGGTCCGTTCGACCTCGTGTTCGTCGACGCGGACAAGCAGAACAACGCCGCCTACCTCGACCACGCCGTCCGGCTCGGCCGGCCGGGCACCGTGATCGTCGTCGACAACGTGGTGCGCGCCGGCCGGATCCTCACCGGCGGCGACCCGCCCACGGACGGCACGCGGCAGATGTTCGCGGCCCTGGAGAAGGACGAGCGGGTGGAGGCCACGGCGCTGCAGACGGTCGGCGCCAAGGGGTACGACGGGTTCGTCCTGGCCCGGGTGCGCTGAGCGGAGCTTGCGGAGCGAACATTTGCGCTGAGCGGAGCTTGCGAAGCGAACACTTGCGCTGAGCGGAGCTTGCGGAGCGAACATTTGCGCTGAGCGGAGCTTGCGGAGCGAACCATCGGCGCTGAGCTAGCGTCGGTGGCGGACGAGCGAGAGGAGCAGCGGTGGACGCCGACGACCTGACACACGTGCTGGAATCCGTGCGGGACTTCATCCGCACCGAGGTCGTGCCGCTCGAGGAGCAGATCGACGAGCAGGACGTCATCCCGGAGCGGATCGTCACGCAGTGCAAGGAGATGGGCCTCTACG
Organism: Pseudonocardia sp. NPDC049154; assembly: GCF_040648315.1. Classification (NCBI taxonomy): domain Bacteria; kingdom Bacillati; phylum Actinomycetota; class Actinomycetes; order Pseudonocardiales; family Pseudonocardiaceae; genus Pseudonocardia; species Pseudonocardia sp. NPDC049154. Next base: position 60,123 of record NZ_JBEZDN010000024.1, on the reverse strand, counting down.
GCTTCACCATCCCCGAGCAGTACGGCGGGCTGGGGCTCTCCGCGTACGAGGAGGTGCAGCTGGCCATGGAGCTGGGCTGGACCACCCCGGCGCTGCGGTCGCTGTTCGGCACGAACAACGGCATCGCGGGGCACGTGCTGTTGGAGGGCGCCACCGAGGAGCAGAAGAAGGCCTGGTTGCCGCGGCTGGCGTCGGGCGAGGTCACGGCCTCGTTCGGGCTCACCGAGGCCGACGCCGGCTCCGACCCGTCGGCGCTGGCCACGACCGCGAAGCGGGACGGCGACCACTGGGTGATCAACGGGTCGAAGCGGTACATCACCAACTCGCCCGTCGCCGACGTGATCATGGTCTTCGCCCGGACCAACCCGGAGGCCAAGGGCAACCGCGGCATCTCCACCTTCCTGGTGCCCAAGGACACGCCGGGGCTGTCGATCGGGCCGAAGGACAAGAAGATGGGGCAGTCCGGCGCCTGGACCGCCGACGTGCACCTCGACGACGTCCGCGTCCCCCACGAGAACGTCGTCGGCGGCGACGACGGAGTCGACCAGGGCTTCCGGATCGCCGCGAAGTGCCTGGCCCACGGCCGGCTCCACATCGCCGCGGTGTGCGCGGGCATGGCCGCCCGGCTGGTCCACGAGACCACCGAGTTCGCGAAGACCCGCGAGCAGGGCGGCGCCCCGATCGCCCGCTTCCAGCTGATCCAGGGCCTGGTCGCGGACTCGGTCACCGACCACTACGCCGGGCGTGCGCTGGTGCTGGAGACCGCGAAGGCGTTCGACGCCGGCACGGACAAGATCGCCGGGCCGGCCGCCGCGAAGTACTTCTGCTCCGAGATGGTGGGCCGGGTCGCCGACCGGGCGGTGCAGGTGCACGGCGGTGCCGGCTACATGCGCGGGGTGCCGGTGGAGCGGTTCTACCGGGACGTCCGGCTGTTCCGGATCTACGAGGGCACCAGCCAGATCCAGCAGGTCATCATCGCCCGGGACGCGCTCGGCCCGGCGGCCCGTGGCTGATGTGACGTTCCGGGTCGCGGACCCGCAGGACTGGGCCGCGATCTGGCCGATCTGGCACCGCGTCGTCGCGGCCGGCGACACCTACACCTGGGATCCCGGCACGTCCGAGGAGCAGGCCCGGGCCCTGTGGATGCCCCCGCCGCCCGCGGTCACGCTCGTCGCCGAGCGGCACGACGCCGTCGTCGGGACGGCCCTGCTCAAGCCCGTGCAGCCCGGCCTCGGCGACCACGTCGCCAACGCCGGGTTCATGGTCGACCCGGACCGGGCCGGCGGCGGGATCGGCCGGGCGCTCGCCGGGTTCACGCTCGACGAGGCGCGGCGCCGCGGCTACCGGGCCATGCAGTTCTCGGCCGTGGTGGCGTCGAACGTCCGGGCGGTCGGGCTGTGGGAGTCGCTCGGCTTCGCGATCGTCGGCACCGTGCCCGAGGCCTTCCGGCACCCGCAGGACGGGCTGGTCGGGCTGCACATCATGCACCGCACCCTCTGAACGACCCCGAGAACGCCGACGGCGCCGGACCCGAGGGGAACCGGCGCCGTCGAGCGGGAACTCAGTGGTCCGCGGGGCGGATGTGGTACTCGAAGACCAGCCCGCCGACCGCGATCAGCAGCAGCACGCCGGCGATCACGATCAGCCACCAGAAGAAGAACGCCAGGCCGACACCGACCAGCGCGGCGCAGGCGGCCACGGCGATGGGCCAGTAACTACCGGGCGAGAAGAAGCCGACCTCGCCCGCGCCGTCGGAGACCTCGGCCTCCGGGTTGTCCTCGGGGCGCTCCTCGAGCCGGCGGGACACGAACCGGAAGTACGTGCCGATGATCAGCGACAGCCCGCCGGTCAGGAACAACGCGGCGATGCCCACGGCCTCGTGCGTCAGGATCGTGTAGACGATCGCGGCGACGAGAAAGAAGGCGGTGCAGATCTCGAAGATCCGGGATTCGACCTTCATCGCTGGTCCTCCCTCAGTTCCCGGCCGCGACGGGCTGGACGTCGGCCTGGGCGCGCTGCCCGCGGTCGGTGAACGGACGGGTCGTGATCGCCTCCGGGGCGCACCACTGGCCGCAGTTCAGCGTGGCCAGCGCCTCCTGGGCGGAGTACGGCACGCCCGTGGCCGGGTTGTTCTCCTTGCGGAGCGTGATGTACCGGTCGTACAGGTCCGGGCTCAGGGCGCGGACCTCGAAGTTCATCGACGCGTGGTAGGTGCCGCAGAGCTCGGCGCAGCGGCCGACGAACGCGCCCTCCTGCTCGATCCGGTCGATCACGAACGTGTTGTCCGTGTCGTTCTTCTCCGGGATCGGGAAGACGTCCCGCTTGAAGAGGAACTCCGGCACGTAGAAGCTGTGGATCACGTCGTTGGACGCGATGGTGAACTCGATCGACCGCTGCGTCGGCAGGACGAGCAGCGGGATCGTGTTCGACGTCCCGATGGTCTCGACCGGCTTGCCGTCGGCCGCGACCTGGTCCGGGTAGCTGAAGGCCCAGTTCCACTGGAAGCCGGTGACGTCGATCGCCAGGTCGGCCGGCTTGTCCTTGTCCACGTACTGCTGCACGGCCACCGTGAAGCCGAAGAGCACCGCCACGATGATCGTCGGGATCACCGTGAAGACGATCTCGACCGGCAGGTTGTACTGCGTCTGCCGCGGGACCGACTCGTCGTCGCCCTTCTTCTTGCGGTGGAACGCCACCGCCCAGAACATCGCGCCCCAGGTGATGACACCCACGACGAGGGCGGCGATCGCCGACCAGGTCCACAGGTGACGCATCTGCTCGGCCTCGGGCGTGACGCCGACCGGCCACCCGAAGCGGATGACCTCCTCGACCGAGCACCCGGCCAGGAGCGGAATCGTCAGCAGCCCGAGGCCGGCGAGCTTCGCCGCCCGGACGTACCCGGTACGGCCACGCACGGTCGTGCCGCCGCGCTCCGATCGGCTCACTGCCGCCGCCTTCCCCTCGTCCGCGTGGTGCTCCCACCACACCCTTGCCTCGTTCCGACCAGCACGAACCCACTCGGGTCCGGCCGGTCCGGCCGAGGGTCCGGACGCCCGGGACGGGGCGGACCTTCGACCACGCGTAGAGACTAGCCGAGCAGATCGGTCCGACGCGCCCCCGGGGGTCGCGGCCGCGGCGCACGACCCGTCCGGGGGTCCCCGGTCCGGGACCGCCATACTTGCTCGCTGTGTGCGGACTGCTGGGACTGCTGACCGCCGGCGCTGACGCGGCCGACCGGACCGAGGCCATCGCCGGCGCCCTGAGGTGCGCTCGGCACCGCGGGCCGGACGAGAGCGGCACCTGGAACGACGACGACGTGGTGCTGGGCTTCAACCGGCTCTCCATCATCGACGTGGCGGGCTCCCACCAGCCGCTGCACTGGCCGCCGGCACCCGCCGAGGACGCGGGCCGGTACACCATCGTCTTCAACGGCGAGGTCTACAACTACCTCGAGCTGCGCGACGAGCTCGCCGGGCTGGGTGCGGAGTTCGCGACCGAGGGCGACACCGAGGCCGTCGTCGCGGCGTACCACCACTGGGGCGCCGAGGCCGTCACGCGGCTGCGCGGGATGTTCGCCTTCGCGATCTGGGACGCGCGGGAGCGGCAGCTGTTCGTCGCGCGGGACCCGTTCGGCATCAAGCCGCTGTTCCTGGCGTCCGGGCCGACCGGCGTCGCGTTCGCCAGCGAGAAGAAGAGCCTGCTGGAGCTGGCCCCCGAGCTGGGCATCGCCGGGTCGGACGAGCTGGACCCGGCCGCGCTGCAGCACTACCTGATCCTGCAGTACGTCCCGGAGCCGGAGACGCTGCACCGCGCGATCGGGCGCGTCGAGTCCGGGACCTACGTCACGGTCAAGGCCGGACAGCAGCCCGTGCAGCACCGCTACTTCCACCCGCAGTTCGTGTCGCTGCCCTCGCACGCCCCGGCCAGCGCCGAGGCGGAGGCGATCGTGCACGGCGAGATCACCGAGGTCCTGCGGGACTCGGTGGCCAAGCACATGCGCGCCGACGTCACCGTGGGCGCGTTCCTCTCCGGCGGCATCGACTCCACGGCCATCGCGGCGCTGGCCAAGGAGCACAACCCGGACCTCATCACCTTCACCACCGGCTTCGAGCGCGAGGGCTACTCCGAGGTCGACGTCGCGGCCGAGTCCGCGGCGGCGATCGGCGTCCGGCACGTCGTCCGGACCGTCAAGCCGGACGAGATGATGGAGGCGCTGCCGCTCATCGTCTGGTACCTCGACGACCCGGTGGCCGACCCGGCGCTCGTCCCGCTGTGGTTCATCGCCCGCGAGGCACGCCAGCACGTCAAGGTCGTGCTGTCCGGCGAGGGGGCGGACGAGCTGTTCGGCGGCTATACGATCTACCGCGAGCCGCTGTCGCTGTCGCCGTTCGAGAAGGTGCCGGGCACGCTGCGCCCGCTGCTCGGGCGGGCGTCGCGCCGGCTGCCGGAGGGCATGCGGGGCAAGGACCTGCTGCGCCGGGGCTCGCTGCGGCTCGAGGAGCGCTACTACGGCAACGCCCGGATCTTCCGGGACGACCAGCTGCACGAGATCCTGCGCCAGTACGACCCGCGGGTCTCGCACACGGACGTCACGGCCCCGCACTACGCCGCGTCGGAGAAGTGGGACCCGGTGGCGCGGATGCAGCACGTCGACCTCTTCACCTGGCTGCGCGGCGACATCCTGGTCAAGGCCGACAAGATGACCATGGCCAACTCGCTCGAGCTGCGGGTGCCGTTCCTCGACCCCGAGGTGTTCCGGGTCGCCTCGGCGCTGCCGCTGGCGCAGAAGATCACGGGCGGCGCGAGCGGCACCACCAAGTACGCGCTGCGCGGGGCGCTGTCGCAGATCGTGCCGTCGCACGTGCTCAACCGGCGCAAGCTGGGCTTCCCGGTGCCGATCCGGCACTGGCTGCGGGACGAGATGTACGCCTGGGCGCGCGAGATCATCCGGGACTCGGGGGCCGGCCACCTGGTCGACCTGCCCGCGGTCCAGGCGATGCTCGACGCCCACCGCGAGGGTCCCGTCGACCACAGCCGCCGGATCTGGACGCTGCTGGTCTTCCTGATCTGGTACGGGATCTTCGTCGAGCGCCGGATCACCCCCGAGGTGCCCGAGCCCGCCTACCCCGTCACCCTCTGACCCCTTCCCACGAGTCGGCACTCCCGGGCGACCGAGTCACACATCACGGACGCCCGGGATGTGTGGTCCGGTGACCGGAGAGTGCCGACTCGCGGGATCCTGCAGAGGTCAGGCGGGCAGGGCGGTGGCGATCTCGGCGGCGGCGTCGGGGCCGTAGGCCTGCCGCAGGCGCTCGAGGGCGCGGCTCCGGTCCCAGCGCCACTCCTGCGGCCCGTCCGTCTCCAGCACCAGTACCGCGACCAGCGAGCCCAGCTGCGCGGCGCGCTCGAGCGACAGGCCCTGCGACGTCCCGGCGAGGAACCCGGCACGGAACGCGTCGCCGACGCCGGTGGGGTCGACCTTCGCGGTCTCCGGCACCACCCCGACCTCGAGCGCGACCCCGTCCCGCCCCACGATCTGCACGCCCTTCTCCCCGAGCGTGGTGATGCGGGTGCCGACCTTCTCGCCGACCTGGTCGGGCGTCCAGCCGGTCTTCTTGAGCAGGAGCTCCCACTCGTAGTCGTTGGTCAGCAGGTACTGCGCGCCCTCGACGAGCTTCCGGATCTCCGGGCCCTCCATGCGAGCGAGCTGCTGCGACGGGTCCGCCGCGAACGCGTAGCCGCGCTGCCGGCACTCGTCGGTGTGCCGGAGCATCGCCTCGGGGTCGTTGGCGCCGATCAGCACCAGGTCCACCCCGCCGACCCGCTCCGCGACCGGCTGCAGCTCGATGAGCCGGGCCCGGGCCATGGCGCCGGCGTAGAACGAGGCGATCTGGCGCATGTCGTCGTCCGTGGTGCAGACGAACCGGGCGGTGTGGACGTCGTCGAACACGTGCACGCCGCTGGTGTCGACGCCGTGCCGGTCGAGCCAGGAGCGGTAGTCGGCGAAGTCCGCGCCCACCGCCCCGACGAGCACCGGGGACAACCCGAGCACGCCGAGCGCGTACGCGATGTTGCCCGCCACGCCGCCGCGCTTGATGGTCAGCTCGTCGACCAGGAAGGACAGCGACACCCGGTCGAGCTGGTCGGCGACGAGCTGGTCGGCGAACCTCCCCGGGAAGTGCATGAGGTGGTCCGTGGCGATGGATCCGGTGACGGCGATGCGCACGTCGGGTCACCTTACGTCAGACATGACGAAACCCCCGGATGAAGAAGAGGTGATCTTCCTCGACCCGGGGGTCCCGCGACGCCGAGACTCAGTTGAAGGAGTCGCCGCAGGCGCAGGAGCCGCCCGCGTTCGGGTTGTCGATGGTGAAGCCCTGCTTCTCGATCGTGTCGACGAAGTCGATGACCGCGCCCTGCAGGTACGGCGCGCTCATCCGGTCCACGCCGACCTTGAGGCCGTGGAAGTCACGGAACAGGTCGCCGTCGAGCGAACGGTCGTCGAAGAAGAGCTGGTAGCGCAGACCGGCGCAGCCACCGGGCTGCACGGCGATGCGCAGGTGCATGTCGTCACGGCCCTCCTGCTCGAGCAGGGAGCGTGCCTTGAGGGCGGCGTTGTCGGTCAGCTCGACACCGTGGGTCTCCTCGACGGTGCCGGCCTCGACGGTGTTCTCGACGGTCATGAACTCTCCCAACAGCGCACGTGGCGGAACTGTTCCCGGCGACCCGGGAGTCGTACCGCGACCCATAGTAAGCCCTCCCGCCGACACCCTCCGGGGGCTGCGGGAATCCACTGCCCGCCGACCGGGTGATCCGGCTCACTGCCCGGTCCGGCGCCCGCCCCACCTCCGCGCGACGTGCTCGGCGAGGGCCGCCAGCGTGCCCGCGGGATCAGCCATCGAGGCCTCGATCCCGCCCGCGTGCTCGGACGCCGAGTACGCCGCGTCGACCCCTGCGGCGGCCGCCTCACGCCGCCCGACGCTGACCTGCCCGGCCAGGACGACACACGGCACGCCCCGCTCGGCGGCCGCCCCGGCCACGGCGGTGATGAGCTTCCCGCGCAGCGACTGCCAGTCGAAGCTGCCCTCGCCCGTGATCGCCAGCCCGCCCTCGGCGGCGACGGCGTCGAGCGCCTCGTCGAGGCCCAGCAGCCGGCGGACCAGGCCGGCCCCGGACTCGCGGCGCGCCCCGAGCGCCAGCAGCGCCGCACCCAACCCACCGGCGGCCCCGGCAGCGGGCTCGTCGCGCACGTCCCGGCCCGTCGCCTCCGCGAGGACCGCCGCCCACACGGCCAGGGCGGCGTCGAGCGCGGCGACCGCGCCCTCGTCCGCCCCCTTCTGCGGTCCGAACACCGCGGCGGCGCCGTGCGGGCCCAGCAGCGGGTTGTCGACGTCCGCGGCCGCGACCAGCGTCAACCCGACGTCCGGGGCGCCGGAGAGCCGCACGCACCGCCCCAGGTCGGCTCCGCCTGGCGGCAGTTCCGCGCCCGACGCGTCGAGCGGGGCGGCCCCGAGCGCGGCGAGCATGCCCGCACCGCCGTCCGTGGTGGCGGACCCGCCGAGCCCGATGACGGCCTCGGTGCAGCCCGCGGCCCGCGCCTCGCCCAGCAGCTCGCCGACCCCGCGCGTGGTGACGCGGCCCGCCACCTCCGGCGTCCGCCGTTCCCGGGGTACGTGGTGCAACCCGCACGCGGCGGCCGACTCGACGTAGGCGGTCGTGCCGACCTGCAGCCACGGAGCCGTCACCGGATCGCCGAACGGACCGGTCACCTGCGGTTCGTGCAGGGTCCCGCCCAGCCGTTCCTGCAGGACGTCGACGAAGCCGGTGCCGCCGTCGGCCAGCGGGAGGCGGTCGATCCGGGCCGCGGGAACGGCGCGCAGCCAGCCCTCCGCGATGGCGCCGGCCGCGGCCCGCGCGCTCAGTGTTCCGCCGAAGGAGTCGGGAGCGACGACCACACGCACACCGCGCACGCTATCGCCCGTACCCTGTGGACCTGTGAGGTTCCTGCGCCGCTCCGACGATTCCCCGGCATCCGCGTCCGTCGACACGGACGAGGCCGAGGGCACGCAGGAGAAGAAGCCGCTCGATCCGCGCTGGACGCAGGGCAAGGGCCGGCCCACGCCGAAGCGCCGGGACGCCGAGACCAAGCGTCGCGGCCCGGCTCCGCCCCCGCCGAAGACCCAGCGCGAGGCCGCCCGCCTGGCCAAGGCCAACCGCCCGAGCAAGGACGAGCGCCGCGCCCAGGCCGCCGAGCGCCGCGCGCGGATGGACGCCGGCGACGACCGGGTGCTCCTCCCCCGCGACCGCGGGCCGGTCAAGGCCTACATCCGGGACGTCGTGGACTCGCGGCCGCACCTCATGGGCCTGTTCATGCCGCTCGCCGTGGTGGTGCTGATCTCGGTGCTGCTGCCGATCCCGGCGGTGCAGCAGTACCTGAGCCTGTTCAGCCTGGTCGTGCTGTTCGTGATGGTGGTCGAGGGCGTCACGCTCGGGATGCGCGTCACGAAGCAGGCGCGGGCCAAGTTCCCGAACGAGCAGATCAGCGGGCTCGGCACCGGCTGGTACGCCTTCACCCGGGCGAGTCAGATCCGCAAGCTGCGGGTGCCGAAGCCGCGGGTCCAGCGCGGGGCGCAGGTCTGAGGACCCTCGTCCTGGGCGGCACCCGGTCGGGCAAGTCCGGGTACGCCGAGGCGCTGCTGCCCGCCGACGCCCCGGTCCGCTACGCCGCCACCGGCCGCCGCCGGCCGGACGACCCCGAGTGGGAGGCCCGGATCGCGCGGCACGCCGCGCGCCGGCCGGCCTGCTGGACCACCGTCGAGGAGCCCGACCTGGTCGCCGAGCTCGCCCGCGGCGGCCCGCTGCTGGTCGACGACCTCGCCACCTGGCTCACCGGCGTGCTCGACGACACCGAGGCCTGGGAGGCGCCCACCACCCCACCGGGGGTCGAGGACGCCGTCGCGACGCTGGTCGAGGCGGTGCGGCAGGCTCCGTCCGAGGGGGCGTGCGTGCTGGTGTCCGCCGAGGTCGGGCTGGGCGTGGTCCCTGCGACCCGGGCCGGCCGGCTGTTCCGGGACGAGCTCGGCGCCCTCAACGCCGCCCTCGCCGAGGTGTGCGACGAGGTCGTGCTGCTGGTGGCGGGCCTGCCGCTGCGGTTGAAGAACGCCGCGGGGTGAGGGCAGCACCCGGCGCACAAGGCCCGGTGAAGATCCCTCTCCGACCGTCGCCCGCCAGTTCTGACGGCTCCCCGGTCGGACACCGCGGTCATGGACAGCAGGCGGGCGACATGATCGTCATATCGGACTGCTCAGCGTCACACATGGCCGCCGGCGGTCCAGATCAGCGATCACGGCCGGAGCGCGGTCTGCGACGAGGGCAGCCGGCCACGAGCGCCGCCTCCGACGGGATCGCGACACCTCTGACCTCTCTGTCGTCGCCGGCGGCCGACTCGATCGCCGCCCCGGACCACTCAGTGCCACACCCGGCCGCTATCGGTCCGGAACGGCGATCACGGGCGATCGCCGGGCTGATGCGCGGGGTCCGGCGGGCGGACGGTAGGAAGGGCGCGTGAGCGAGAGTCCCTTCCCCGCCGTGCCCGCCCCCGACCTCGAGGCGCGGCGCGAGGCCGTCGCCCGGTACGAGGCGCTGGCGGTGCCCGCGGGCGGGCTGGGCGTGCTCGCCGACCTGGGCCTCTGGCTGTCCTCGATGCAGGGCACCTGCCCGCCGCGGCCGCCCGCCCGGGTGCGCGTGGTCGTCGTCGCGGCCGATCACGGGATCGCCGCCGCCGGGGTCTCCGCCTACCCGCCGGAGGTCACCGCGCGGCAGGTCGCGGCCACGCTGGAGCAGTCCGCACCGGTCGCGGTGGCGGCGTCGGTGTCCGGGGCCTCGGTCCGGGTGGTCGACGCCGGGCTGGACCGGGAGGCGTTGCTGCCCGGCCAGGACCGGTTCAAGGTCCGACGCGGCAGCGGCCGGATCGACCGCGAGGACGCCCTCACCGCCGCCGAGGTCGAGAACGCCATCCGGATCGGCCGCGCGCTGGCCGACGAGGAGGTCGACTCCGGCGCCGACCTGCTGGTCCCGGCGTCGCTCGGGGTCGGTGCGACCACTCCGGCGTCGACGCTGGTCTCGGCGGTGACGGGGGCCGAGCCGGTCGCCGTCGTCGGGCGGGGGTCCGGGATCGGCGACGACGCGTGGATGCGCAAGGCCGCGGCGATCCGCGACGCCCTGCGCCGGGCGAAGCCGCACGTCCGCGACCCGCGCGCGCTGCTGCGCACGGCGGGTGGCGCCGACCTCGCCGTCCTCACCGGGTTCCTGGTGCAGGCCGCGTTGCGCCGCACCCCCGTGCTGCTCGAGGGCCTCGTGGTCGGCGCCGCGGGCCTGCTGGCCGACGAACTGGCCCCCGGCGCGCACCAGTGGTGGCTCGCCGCCCAGAACTCCCCCGAGCCCGCGATGACGCTCGTCCTGCAGCACCTGCAGCTCGTCCCGGTGCTGGACCTGCAGGTCCGCCAGGGCGACGGCACGGGTGCGGTCGCGGTGCTGCCGCTGATCCAGGCGGCGGCCCGGCTGCTCGGCGAGACCACGACCGCGGAGGCGAGCGGGATCGCGCCGGTGCGCGCCGTCGCGGGGTGAGGGCCGGATGAGCGCGCTCGCCCTCGCGCTGAGCTGGCTCACCGTCCTGCCCGTCCGGACCGGCGCCCCGTCGGCGCGGACCGCGGCCGGGGCGCTGCGCTGGGCGCCGCTGGTGGGGGCGCTGCTGGGTGGCGTCGCCGGGCTGGTCGTGTGGGTGCTCACCGCACTGGGGGTGCCCGGGCTGGTCGTCGGCCTGCTCGCCGTCGGGCTGCTGGCCCTCGGCACGCGCGGGATGCACGTCGACGGGCTCGCGGACACCGCCGACGGGCTGGGCTGTTTCGGCCCGCCGGAGCGCGCGCTCGCCGTGATGAAGGACGGCGGCGCGGGGCCCTTCGCCGTCGTGACGCTTCTGGTGGTCCTCGGGGTGCAGGCGGGATCGCTGGGCGCGCTGACGAGCTGGCAGGCCGTCGCCGGGGCCGCCCTCGCCGCGGCGACGGGCCGGGCGGGCTTCTGCTGGGTCGCCCGCCGTGGTGTGCCCGCCGCACGGCCCGGTGGGCTCGGCGCGATGGTGGCGGGATCGCAGGCCGCGTGGGTGGCGCCGGTGTGGTGGGTCGTGCTGGCCGCCGCGGGCTACGCGGTCGCGGGCTGGCGCGGGCCGGCCGGCGTCGCGCTGGCGGCCGTGCTCGTCGTCGCGCTCTCGGCCCACACCGCCCGCCGGTTCGGCGGGATGTCCGGGGACGTGCTGGGCGCGGCGGCGGAGCTGGGCACCGCCGCCGTCCTGCTGCTCCTCGTCACCGCCTGATCCGGCATCCGCGCAGCTCAGCGGGGGTCGTGAGTGCCGACTGCCGCTCTAGGGGGGGAGGGGGGCCCAGCGGGGGTGGGGGGGGGGACCCAGCGGGGGGGGT